>NZ_JBAZKR010000007.1:0-67846 GCF_041650655.1 Zavarzinia sp. | reverse complement strand
GTGGACCAGCTGGTCGAGCGGTGCAGCGCCCTCGGCATCGCCGACCGCATCGAGATCGTCGCCGGGACCAGCATCGCCTTCGCCGCCGACCTCGACCTGCTGCTCGCCCCCTTCGTCGCCTTGGATGCCCATGACGTCGTGACGGCGACCCAGGTGGGCACGCCGGCCGTCGCCCTGCGCGGCACGGCGGCGCACCGGCGCTTGGCGGCCGACGCCCTCGTCGGCATCGGCCTCGGCGCCCATGTCGCGGAGAACGTCGACGAATTCGTCGCCCTCGCCGTCTCCCTGATCGGCAATGCCGCGGCGCGCCGCGCGGCTGCGGCCCGCGTGAGCGAGGCGGCGGCCAGCGCCCCGGCCTTCCGGCCCGCGGCCTTCGCCCGCGCCGTCCTGGCGGAGGCGACGGCATGAGCGGATTCGACCAAGCCTCGTCCCTGGCCGCACTGGCGGCCCGTTTCCCCGCGGTCGGCGCCCACTTGCCCCAGGGCGAAACGGTGAGCCGGCTGGTGCGCGACGCCGCCGGCCGGGCGATCGACATCGACCTCGGCGGCGGCACGCTCTACGGCGGCGACGGCGTCGCCACGACGGAAGATCAGCTCGAGAAATTCGCCGTCAAGCCGCTGCAGTTCTTCACGGCGGATCTCGGCGCCACCAACCTGGGCAGCCCGATCTCGGCCCGCATGCGCGACAGCATGATGGCCGGCCTCAAGGCCAACGGCATCGAGACGATGTCGAACAAGCCGGATTACGAGGGCAGCTTCCTGGTCGTGCTCGGCGTCGGCCTCGGCCATCACCTGATCCCGCTGGTCGAGACCACCAAGGCCCGCTCGGTGCTGATCTGCGAGCCGGTCCCGGAATTCCTGGTCCATGCCGCGGCCGTGGTCGACTGGGCCCGGCTGTTCGAGATCGCGGAGCAGCGCGGCATCACCGTGCAATTCACCCTGGCCGACCAACCGGACCTGATCGTCCAGGCGGTCAGCGCATTGGCCGCCCGGGTGGGCGAGCCCTTCATCGACGGCGCCTTCGTCTTCGCTCATTACCCGTCCTGGGTGCTGACCGAAGTGCGCGATCGCCTGCCCATGGTGATCGAGCATCTCTTCATCTCGAAGGGTTTCTACGAAGACGAGCTGAAGATGTTGACCAATGCCACGGCCAACATGCAGCGCTACGATTTCCGCGTGATCGACGCCAAGCCGAAGCCGGTCCGGTCGGAAACCGCACTGATCGTCGGCTCCGGCCCGTCCTTCGACCGCACGCTGCCCGACCTGAAGCGTCTTTCGGCGGAAGGCGTGGTCTTTTCCGGCGGCACCAGCCTGCGCGCCTGTCTGCGCAACGGCATCCGCCCGCGCTTCCACTGCGAACTCGAAAACGGCGAGCCGACCCTCGAAGTCCTGAGCGAACTGGCCCGGGAATTCGATTTCTCGGGGATCACGCTGATCGCCTCCTTCACGGTCCATCCCGATGTCGCCGCGCTGTTCGACGAGGTCTGCTTCTTCTTCCGCGATGCCGTCGTCTCGACCCGCGTCCTGGCGCCGCCGCGCCACGAGATCCTGGGCGCCGCGCCGACCTGCGTGAACACGGCGCTGCGCCTCGGCGCCGCCATGGGCTTCGTCGACTTCGTGCTCTTCGGCACCGACTGCGGCTCGAAGCAGGGCCAGTCGAAACACGCCAAGGACACGATCTACAATCTTCAGGAAAAGCACCGCGCGCACGACCGCAAGACCCAGTACAACCAGGTGATGCCGGGCAATTTCGGCGGCACGGCGCAATGCGACTGGGTCCTCGCCCTGTGCAACCGGATGCTGGCGGACGCCACCGGCCACCTCAATCTCAACGTTTTGAACACGGCCGACGGCGCGCGCATCGCCCATACCAAGCCCAAGGTCGCCTCGAGCATCCGCCGTCTGCCGGTGGCAGCCGATTTCGCGCGCCTCACCCGCGACCTCGAGCGGATCACCGCGCCCTATCGGGCCGGCGAATTCCTCGCCCGCTGGGGCGGCGGCCCCCTGGCCGGTAAGGCCGACGCCTTCTACGAAGACCTGCTTGCCGTGATCGACGCCGCGATCGCCGAGGGCGACGACCTGGTCGCCTTCTGGCACCGCTTGGTCCGCTTCCTGAACGAGGCCGGCACGCGCTACGGCAACCTCCAGCACATCGCCGAAGGCTCGCTGCGCTCCATGCCGAAGATCGGCATGTATTTCATCCACCGCGTGACGGATCCGGAAAAACGTGCCAAAATGGTGACATTCTTCCTGGAGGAATACCGCGCCTCGGTCGTCTTCATGCGCGAGGGCACAGCGGAACTCCTGAAACGGATCGACGGCGAGACGTCGACCGTCGCGCGCGCCCTGGGCGCCACCGGCGGCTGACAGAGGATCGAGGACAGGACGATGGTTTCGGCGGTCTATCTCGGCGGCACTGCGGCTCAGCAGAAGCAGGCCGTGTCCGATTCGCTGGACCAGGTCTACACGCTGATCAAGGCCGGGCTTGAGACGCGCAAGGCCAAGGAACTGGCCAAGGTCCAATATACCTATACGACCCAGTCCAAACTGCCCGCCCTGCAGGCAGAGATCGACCGTCTTTCGACCAACCGCGACGCCGCCTCGGACGCGGTCTCGTCGCTGAAATCGGCCCATGAGAGCGCGATCAAGGTCCTCGACCATTTGAACAATGCCTCGGCCGCGGCCAAGGCCGGCAATACCGCGGCCTTCGATTCGGCGATCACCCAGATCAACATCCTGGTCGGCAGCCGGGCCACCGATGACAGCAACCTGATCGGCAATTCGGGCTCCGGCCAGACCGGCTCGAAGACCTTTTCCCTGAACGCCGGCACCGCCGACATGCTGGTCGCCCTGCAATCGCTCGGCACCTCCTACCTGCTGACCGACCAGAACACCGGGGCCCGGATGACGCCGGACTTCTATACCCAGACGCTGACGGTGGGTAACGGCCAGAAGGTGGCGCTGTCCCAGCTCTCGCTGGTGTCGCGGACCGACAATTCGGTGACCTTCACCGACGGCACCAGCACCTGGTCCGCCGACCTGCAGACCGGCGGGCTGCCGCTCGGCTCGTCCTTCCTCTATGGCGGGCTGACCGGCGACGGCCAGACCCGGGCGCTGTCCGATATCAATGCCGCCATGAAGATCGTCGCCAAGGCGGTCGGCACGCTCGGCAACACCAATCTCCAGGCCGAAGTCGGCATCGCCACGCTGCAGGGCCAGCTCGATACCCTGGGGGACCAGGCGCAGACCCTGAATACGCAGGAATCCGACGCCCAGGCCGCCGCCCTCAAGGCGATCAACACCCGCTATTCACTGCTGGAGAGCAATATCGCCTTCGCCGCCCAGGCGCAGCGCGAGGTGATCGGCGCCGTGATCGGCGAAGACCAAATAACCAGCCAGAGTGTCTTCGACATCATGGGGACTTCCTACTCCTCGACCTGAGGCCGAGGAGGACGTCCCGCCGCTTGGCCCGTGGCCAGGAAGGCCGGTCAGGCCCTGTCCTTGCTCAGGATCGCTTCCGACATGTTGAGGTTCAGCGCGATCAGCTTGTCGAGGACCTCTTCCTCGATATTGCGCTGGAACAGCGTCGCCGCCTTGGCCGCGAAGGTAGTGGTACGGTTGACGAAATCGACCGTCTCGAGCGGCAGTTCCATGCCACGCGCCGTCACCTCGTTGGCGAGGCTGAGCCACAGCTCGGCATTATGCGCCAGCGCCTCGGTCACCGCGGTCAGGGCTGCCCGCGCCTGATCCAGCACCACCGCCTGCTGCAGGAAGGGGAAAGCCGACTCCTCGACGGGGGTCAGTTTTTCGTCTGCCGATTCGCTCATGGGGCTGGGCCTCCTGTTGTCCCCGCGATCCTGTCGCCTGTTTCGTAAAGGATCGGTGAACGCACCACTTTCAGTAGCCGGCGGCGGCGTGCGGATTTTCCCCGTCGAGCGACAGGAGTGTGTCGTAGAGCTCCGGCCGGCGGTCGCGGAACACGCCCCAGGAGCGGCGCTGACGTGCCGTGGCGTCGAGGTCGAAGGTCGCGGTCAGCACCGTCTCGCTCGCCCGGTCGGCCTCGGCCACCTTGGCCCCGGTCGGATCGGCGATGAAGGAGGAACCGTAGAAAGTGATCGCGGTGCCGCGCTTGCCCGCTTCGGTCCCGATCCGGTTCGAGGCGACCAGGGGCATCAGATTGGCACCGGCATGACCCTGCATGACACGTTGCCAATGGGCCGCGGAATCGAGCGTCGGGTCATGCGGCTCCGAACCGATCGCGGTCGGATAGAACAGGATTTCGGCGCCCATCAGCGCCATGGCCCGCGCCGCCTCGGGAAACCACTGGTCCCAGCAGATGCCGACGCCGATCCGGGCATAGCGGCTGTCCCAGACCTGAAAGCCGGTGTCGCCGGGCGAGAAATAGAATTTCTCGGTATAGCCCGGACCATCCGGAATATGGCTCTTCCGGTAGTTGCCGAGCACGGCGCCGTCGGCATCGACGATGGCGACCGAATTGAAGAAACTCTGCCCCGCCCGCTCGAAATAGGAGACCGGCAGCACGACCTCGAGCTCCGCCGCGAGGCGGGCGAAATGGGCGACCAGCGGATTGTCCTCGAGGGGGGCCGCGAGATCGAAGAAATCGTGGATCTGGTCCTGGCAGAAATAGGGCGTCTCGAAGAGTTCCTGGATCAGCACGATCTGGGCGCCTTCGCCCGCCGCCTTGCGC
The DNA here is from genome assembly GCF_041650655.1 of Zavarzinia sp. Classification (GTDB taxonomy): domain Bacteria; phylum Pseudomonadota; class Alphaproteobacteria; order Zavarziniales; family Zavarziniaceae; genus Zavarzinia. Next base: position 63,139 of record NZ_JBAZKR010000007.1, on the reverse strand, counting down.
ACCAGGGCCTCGGCCCGGGCGATATTGCCTGCCAGATCCCAGTCACAGGCCATCTGGGTCGCCGCCACCGTCACGTTCCGCATCACGCTCTCCCCTTCGCTCGGGGGGAAGTCTGCCCGATCAATGTTGCGTTTTGAAGCCGCAGAGCTGGTCGCAGGGCACGCCGTCGCCGTCGCGGTCCAGGTCGGTCTGATGGCAGCGCTCGAAATAGAAATAGGCTTCGGTGCAGTCCTTCATCTCGCGGCAGAAATGCTTCTCGCCGCAATAGGGCTTGCCGGCCGCGGCCTGGGCCGGAGCGGCGAGCAGAAGGCAGAGGACGACCACGCGCATGGCCCGATTGTAGCCGACACTGCTTGCCCGCCAAGGGCGGTTGGCGGCAGGATGGGCGCCCCGAGGAGAATGTGATGGCGCCGACTTTGCAATCCACCCCGCGTGCAGATGGCTTCCGCATGCCGGGCGAATTCGAGCCGCACCAGGGCTGCTGGATGATCTGGCCGGAACGCTGCGACAATTGGCGGAACGGGGCCAAGCCGGCGCAGGAAGCCTTCGCCGCGGTCGCCGCCGCGATCGCCGAGGGCGAGCCGGTCAGCGTGCTCGCCTCCGCCCGGCAGTTCGTCAACGCCCGCCGCCGGCTGCCTGCGCATATCCGCGTGGTCGAGGTGACGACCGACGATTCCTGGTGCCGGGATACGGGGCCCAGTTTCGTGACCGACGGCGCCGGGCGGCTCCGCGGGGTCGACTGGGGCTTCAATGCCTGGGGCGGGCTCTATGCCCCCTGCGACCAGGACGAGCTGGTCGCCGCCAAGATCCTGGAGATCGAGCGCGTGCCGCGCTACCGGGCACCCCTGATCCTGGAAGGCGGCTCGATCCATGTCGACGGCCAGGGCACGGTGCTGACCACCGAGGAATGCCTGCTCAACCCGAACCGCAATCCCGACCTGTCGCGGTCCGAGATCGAGCGCCACCTGAAGGATTACCTCAACGTCGAGACCGTGATCTGGCTCGGCCCGGGCCTCCATCTCGACGAGACCGACGGCCATATCGACAATCTCGCCTGCTTCGTGAAGCCCGGCGTGATCGCCTTGACCTGGACCGACGACACCGAAGATCCGCAATATGCGATCTCCAAGGATGCGTTGGAGCGCCTGGAAAAGGCGCGCGACGCCCGCGGCCGCACCTTCGAAGTGGTGAAGCTGCCGCTGCCCGGGCCGCTGTTCCGCACGCCCGACGAGGGGGCGGGGATCGATTTCGGCGGGCTCGACGACGACGGCGAGCAGGAGCGCGACATCGGGCTTCGCCTGGCCGGCTCCTACGCCAATTTCTACATCGGCAACGGCACCGTGGTGATGCCCCTCCTGGACCCCGCGACCGACGGCACGGCCCAGGAAATCCTGACCCGCCTGTTTCCGGACCGCCGCGTGATCGCGGTGCCGGGGCGGGAAATTCTGCTCGGCGGCGGCAATATCCACTGCATCACCCAGCAACAGCCGGCCGGCCGCCCCGCCTGAGACGAAAGAGACGAGAGAGGACCTGTCATGGATATTTCGCGGATCGACGCAAGGCTTCGGGACCTCGGCATCACCCTGCCGACCCCGACCGCCCCGGTCGCCAACTATGTGCCCTTCGTCGTCTCGGGCAACCTGCTCTTCGTCTCCGGGCAATTGCCGATGGGGCCGAGCGGGCTGGTCAAGGGCAAGCTGGGCGCCGAATTGGATGCCGCGGCGGGCAATGCCGCCGCCCGGCTCTGTGCCATCAACCTGATCGCCCAGGCGCGGGCGGCGCTGGACGACGACCTCGACCGGGTGCGCCGGGTCGTGAAGCTGGTCGCCTTCGTCTGCTGCACCGATGGCTTCGTGGACCAGCCGAAGGTCGCCAACGGCGCCTCCGACCTCTTCGTCGAAGTCTTCGGTGACGCCGGGCGCCATGCCCGTTCCGCCGTCGGCACCAATGCCCTGCCGCTCGGCGCCGCGGTCGAGGTCGAGGCGATCTTCGAGTTCGAATGATGCTGCCGAAGGGTGACACGCCCGCCCTGCAAGCCTATCGCTGGATGGTGCTGGCGCTGCTCAGCCTGGGCATCGGCGCCTTCGTCGCCTATGCCAAGGCCGGCCGCCTGCCGCCCGAAGACGACCACCGCCGCCTGATCCGGACGACCGTGGTGCAGGCGGGCGGGCTCTTCCTGCTCGGCCTTCTGCTGACGCCGACGCCGGCCGGCCTGTTCGTCCAGGCGGCCGCGCTGGCCTGGTATCTCTATCGTTACGCCCGGGGTTCGGTCCTGGCCGAGACGGAGGTTCTGCCATCATGATGCCGGACTGGCTGACCCGTGTCCCGGTCGCCCACCGCGGTCTGCACGACAAGGCGAAGGGCATCCCCGAGAACAGCCGCGCCGCCTTCCTGGCCGCGGCCGAGGCGGGCTATGCCATCGAGCTGGACATCCAGGTCTCGGCCGACGGCGTGCCCATGGTGTTCCACGACGACACCCTGCCGCGCCTGACCGGCGAAACGGGCCGGGTCGACGAGCGGCCGGCGGCGGAACTTTCCGCGTTGCACCTGTTCGGCACGGCGGAGACCATCCCGACGCTGGCCGAGGTACTGGCCCTGGTCGGCGGGCGGGTGCCCTTCCTGATCGAGGTGAAGGCCGCGCGGGGCAAGGTCGGCCCGCTCGAGGCCGCGACCGCGGCGGCCTTGGCCGATTACCGCGGGCGTTTCGCCGTGCAGTCCTTCAATCCGCAGTCGCTGCTCTGGTTCAGGCGCCATGCCCCCCAGGTCCGCCGCGGCCAGATCGCCATGGATTTCCGCATGGACGACGAACCCCTGAAGCTGCACGAGAAATGGGTGCTCACCCATATGCTGTTCAACCGCTTCGTGCGGCCCCATTTCATCGCCTATGACATCAATGCCGTGCCCAACCGGGCGACCCGGCGCGCCCGTGCCCAGGGCCTGCCCCTGCTGACCTGGACCGTGCGCACCCCGGCCGAGCGCAAACGCGCCGCCGATTTCGCCGACAACATCATCTTCGAAGGCTTCCGCCCGTGAGCCCCGGCCTGCTGCTGGTGACCGGCGGCAGCCGCGGCATCGGCGCCGCCATCTGCCGCCAGGCCGCGGCCGCCGGCTATGCCGTCGCCGTGAACTACGCCCGCGACGCCGCCGCGGCCGCAGCCCTGGTCGCGGAAATCGAAGCATCGGGCGGCAGGGCCGCCGCCTTCGCCGCCGACATCGGCGATGCCGCCACCATTCCCGGCCTGTTCGAAGCGGCGGAAGCGCGCCTCGGCCCGCTCGCCGGTCTGGTCAACAATGCCGGCATCACCGGCGGCTTTTCCCGCGTCGCCGAGCTCGATCCCGCGGTTGCCGCACGGGTGCTGGCGGTCAATGTCACGGGCACCATGATCGCGGCACGGGAGGCGGTGCGCCGCCTCTCGACGGCGCGGGGCGGCGCGGGCGGTGCCATCGTCAATGTCTCGTCGCGGGCGGGCCAGCTCGGCAGCCCGGGCGAATGGGTCCATTACGCGGCCTCGAAGGGCGCGGTCGACACTTTCACCCTCGGCCTCGCCCGCGAAGTGGCGGCGGAAGGGATCCGGGTCAATGCCGTCGCCCCCGGCCTGATCGAAAGCGATCTCCATGCCGAGGCGGGCGATCCCGGCCGGCCGGCACGCTTGGCGCCGCAGATTCCCATGGGCCGCGCCGGCACGGTGGACGAAGTGGCGGCCGCCGTGCTCTTCCTGCTCTCGCCGGCCGCCTCCTATGTCACGGGGGCGGTGCTGGAGGTCGGCGGCGGGCGCTGAAGCACAAGCGCTCTAGCCATTTCGGGCGGCGTCCCCATAATGGCCGGCACCCTTCTGCCTTCGAGTGCCGATGCAGATCTACCTGCCTATCGCCGAACTGTCGGTCGACGTCTTCATGCTGCTCGGCATCGGCGGTGCGGTCGGCTTCCTGTCCGGGCTGTTCGGCGTCGGCGGCGGCTTCCTGATCACGCCCTTGCTGATCTTCATCGGCGTGCCGGCCCCGGTCGCCGTGGGCACCGGGGCGCAGCAGGTCGTCGCTTCCTCCGTCTCGGGCGTGATGGCGCATTGGCGGCGCGGCACGGTGGACGTGCCCATGGGCCTGGTGCTGACCGCGGGCGGCCTGGTCGGCTCCGGTCTCGGCTCCTGGGCCTTCGCGGTGCTGCGCAAGGCGGGCACGGTCGATGTCGTGGTCTCGATCGCCTATGTCATCTTCCTCGGCACGATCGGCGGTCTGATGTTCGTCGAATCGGCCAATGCCCTGTGGCGCCAGCAGCGCGGGCGGGTGCGGCGGCGCAAGCTGCACCAGCACACCTGGATCCATGGCCTGCCCTTCAAGATGCGGTTTCGGAAGTCGCGCCTCTATATCAGTGCGCTGATGCCGCTCGGCATCGGTTTCTTCATCGGCGTGCTCTCGGCCATCATGGGCGTCGGCGGCGGCTTCATCCTGGTGCCGGCGATGATCTACCTGCTGGGCATGCCGACCCAGGTGGTGGTCGGTACTTCGCTCCTGCAGATGATCTTCGTCACCGCCTCGGTCACCTTCCTGCAGGCCTGGACCAACCAGTCGGTCGACATCCTGCTGGCCAGCCTGCTGCTGGTCGGCTCGGTGATCGGCGCGCAATTCGGCAGCCGGGTCTCGCTCCGGCTCAAGGGCGAGCAGCTCCGCGTCCTGCTGAGCCTTCTCGTGCTCGCGGTCGGCATGCGCCTGGCGGTCGATCTCCTGATCCGGCCGAACGAGATCTTCTCGATCAGCCTGATCGGCGGGGCGCGCTGAGATGCGCCGCCTGCTGCTCCTGCTCCTCGCCCTGCTGGCAGCGCCGGCGGCGACCCGGGCCGACAGCCTGGTGACCGACCTCTCGCAGCGCCTGATCGCCATCACCTCGAGCTTCACCGGCTCGTCGATTCTGGTCTTCGGCTCGGTCATTCCGGAGGGACCGGGCAAGCGCGACGTGGTGATCGTGCTGCGCGGGCCGGAACAGTCGATCCGGGTGCGGCGCAAGGAGCGGAGCTTCGGCATCTGGATCAATACCGACGTCCGCACTTTCGACGGCGTGCCGGCCTTCTATTCCGTGGCCTCGACCCGGCCGCTTCCCGAGATCGGCGCCGAACCCGACCTGGCGCGCCAGCAGATCGGCCTCGACGCCCTCAAGCTCCGCCCACGCGGTGCCGCCGCGGACGATGCCGAGGCCCAGGATTTCCGCGCCGCCCTGCTCCGCCTGCGCGGGCGCCAGGACCTGTTCCCGGCCCAGGCGCAGCCGGTCACCTTCCTCGGCCCCAGCCTGTTCAAGGCGGAATTCGGTTTCCCCTCGAATGTGCCGGTCGGCAGCTACAAGGTGGAGATCTATCTGTTCAAGGACGGCACGCTGATCGGCGCCAATTCCTCCGCCCTCTTCGTCGACAAGACCGGGCTGGAGCGCTGGATCTACAAATCGGCCAACAATTACCCCGCCCTCTACGGCATCGCCGCCATCGCCGTCGCCATCGCCATGGGCTGGCTGGCAGCGGTCGTCTTCAGAAAGACCTGAGCCTTGTTCTTCGTCCTCTCCAAGATCTTCTGGATGCTGGCGGCGCCCATCTCGCTCACCTGCGTGCTGGCGGCCCTGGCCCTCCTGTGCCGGCTCGTCACCCTGCGGCGGACCGGCAATGCCCTGGCCTGGAGCGCCCTCGTCCTTCTGCTGTTGCAGGCGGCGACACCGCTCGGCCCGATGGCGGCGGCGGCGCTGGAGCGCCGCTTTCCGCCCCATCCGGAGCTGCCGGCCGAGATCGCCGGCATCGTGGTGCTGGGTGGCGGCGTCGATTCCGACAAGTCGGAAGCCTGGGGCATCCCTGTATTGACCTATGGCGCCGGGCGCCTGACCGGGGCCGCCACCCTGGCCGGACGCTTCCCCGGCGTGCCGGTGATCTATGCCGGCGGCTATGGAGCGCTGGGGACGCCGACCTATACCGAGAACGACGTCGCGCGCGACCTCCTGCCCCGGCTCGGCATCGATCCGGCCCGGGTGAAAGTCACCACCGTGTCGCGCAATACCTATGAGAACCAGCTGGTCGCGCGCGAGGTGGCGGGCGACATCGCCAGCAAACCCTGGATCCTGGTCACCAATGCGCTGCACATGCCGCGCTCGGTGGCGATCTTCCGGACCGCCGGCTGGAACGTGATCCCCTGGCCGGTCGATCCGCTGACCGAAGGGCCGGAGGCCGCCTGGCGGCCGCTCGACGTGCTGGGTACCCTGACCGAATCCTTCCATGCCTCGCGCGAATGGATCGGTCTCGTCGCCTATCGCCTGGCCGGCTATACCGACACGCTGCTGCCCTGACGGAAAGTCAGTCCTGCTTCCCGCGACCACCGCTCTCTGCCAGAGTCCGGCGGTCGGGCGCGGATCCGCGCTCGATCAAGACATCTGAGCCGATTGCCGATTCCCTGAATCGGCAATCGGCTCCGGGGAGGCAAATAATGTTCAAAAACGATCTCTTCGCCGGCAAGCGCATCCTGGTGACCGGCGGAGGCAGCGGCCTCGGCAAGGCGATGGCCGCGAAATTCCTGGAACTCGGGGCCGAGGTGGTGATCTGGGGCCGGCGCGGCGCCCTGCTCGAAGAGACGGCGGCGGAACTGACCGCGGCCCATGGCGGAACGGTGGTGCCCCAGGCCGTGGACATCCGCGTGCCGGCCGCGATCGACGAGGCGCTGGACCAGCTCTGGACCACGCGGGGCCCGCTCGACGGCCTCGTCAACAATGCCGCCGGCAATTTCATCAGCCGGACCGAGGACCTGTCGCCCCGCGGTTTCGACGCCATCGCCAATATCGTCTTCCACGGCACCTTCTATACGACGCTGGCCTGCGGCAAGCGCTGGCTGGCCGAGGGGCGCCCGGCGTCCGTCGTCTCGATCCTGACCACCTGGGTCTGGACCGGCTCGCCCTATGTCGTGCCCTCGGCCATGTCGAAGGCCGGCGTCGCCGCCATGACCAAGAGCCTGGCGGTCGAATGGGGGCCGCGCGGCATCCGCCTCAACGCGATCTGCCCCGGCCCCTTCCCGACCGAAGGCATGTCCAAGCGCCTGCTGCCGATCGACGGGCTGAAGGACGCCGGCCGTACCGTGCCGCTGCGCCGGATCGGCGAACTGCCCGAACTCGCTAATCTGGCCGCCTTCCTGATGGCCGACGAAGTCCGCTACATCACGGGCGAAGTGATGGCGATCGACGGCGGGCAATGGCTCACCGGCGGCGGCACCTTCAGCGCCCTCGACGCGGTGACGGCCGAGCAATGGGGCATGATCCGCGACATGATCAAGGCGACCAACGACCGCGATAAAGCTTCGCGAAGCGCCTGATCGCAGAAAAGACCAGGGCGGAATGAACGTTCATTCCGCCCTGACCGGCAGCTTCTTTTTCGATCAGACCGCGAGGCCGCGGCGGATTTCGCCGGCGATGTCGGACAGCGCCCGGTCGGCGGCGTCGACCACGCCGGGCAGCGAGATCATCCCGTGGATCAGCGTGTCGCAGGCGATCAGCTTGACCGGCACGCCGGCCGCGCCGAGCTTTTCGCCGTAAGCCCGGCCTTCGTCCTGCAGGGGGTCGAAACCGGCGATCACCAGGGTCGCGGGCGGCAGGCCGGAAAGATCGGCGACCGCCCCGGGCGACACCCGGGGATCGGCCATGTCGGTCCCGGCGGGCAGGAATTTGGCCATGAACCAGGTCATCAGCTCGGCCGTGAGCAGGAAGCCTTCGCCATAGGTCTTGTGCGAGGGCCAGTCCCGCGTCATGTCGGTGACCGGATAGATCAGCAACTGATGCCGGGGCAGCGGCAGGCCCAGGACTTTCGCCTGCTGCGAGACGACGGCCGAGAGATGGCCGCCCGCACTGTCGCCGCCGACGCCGATACGGGCGGGATCCGCGCCATAATCGCCCGGCATGGCCGTGACATGGCGCCAGACGGCGATGCAGTCGTCGATCGCGGCCGGGAATATATGTTCGGGCGCCAGCCGGTATTCGACCGAGAGCACGAGGCAACGCGCCTCGTCCGCCAGACGGCGGCAAGGCAGGTCGTAGGCTTCGCGGTCGCCGATCACGAAACCGCCGCCGTGGAAGAAGACGAGCAGCGGTGCCGGCCCGGCCGGCAGATTCTCCGGCACATAGAGGCGGGCGGGAATGTCGCCGCCGGGGCCCGGGATGCGGCGTTCCTCGACCCGGGCGACGCGGCGCGCGCGACCGCCGAAACTATAGGCCATGTCGCGGTAGACCTGGCGCGAGTCTTCGACCGGCAGATGGTCGAGAGGCGGGCGCTTGGCCGCCAGGGCGAGCAGGAACTGCACCTGGGGATCCAGCGTCTTGCCCTCGAGCTGCCAGGCCGGCCGGCCCGACAGGCGCACCAGCCACGAGCGGGGCAGGCGCATGAGCAGCGTCACCAGCCATTTTTCCAGAAATCGGCGAATCTTACCCACGGTCCGGCTCTCCTCGTGTGGCCCGGTGTGCCCCGGCGCTTCAGGTCCTGGTGCGGTCCGCGACGGCGGCACAGGCCCCGGCCACGCCCCCGATCAGCAGCCCGGCGGCGAAACGCGCGGCCCGTTCGACGTCGTTGTCGCCCGTCTCGATCATGCGGCCGGCCAGATTGACGGCGATGCCGTGGACCGCCAGGGTCAGGAATTCGACGTCGGTCCCCGCCGGCAGCAGGCCGCGCACGACCGCGTCCGCCACATCCTCGCGCAATTCGTCGCGCCCTTCGGCCAGTTCCGGGCTCTCGAACACCGAAGCGATGGCGGCGACATTGCGGCGGATCAGGTCGTAGGTCGGCCGATCCTCGACGACATAGCGGAAATAGGTGGAATAGGCCTGGAAGCAGAATTCGTCGAAGCTCCGCGCGGAGCGGCGTTCGGCGCGCAAGCGCTGGCGCAGGTGGCGTGCACTCTCTTCGACCACGGCGCGGAATACCGCCTCCTTGGTCGGGAAGTAATTGTAGAAGGTGCCGGAGGCGAGCGAGGTGCGCCGGATGATGTCGCGCACCGTGGTCGCCTCGTAGCCGAGTTCGGCGAAGACTTCGCGCGCAGCGGCCAGAATCTGCGAGCGATTCATCGCCTTGGTCTGGGCCCGCTTGCCGGCGGGCACGCCGTCGCCCGGCTCGCCGTCGACGGCGTCCTCGGTCATCGCCCGGTCCCCTTGCCGGGGATCGGCCGTCCCCGCCATCGCCGCGCGGAGGCCGCGTGCCTCGATATCCACCCTGTCGCCCTCAAGATCCACCGTCTCACCCCCGATGCGCGCCCATCATCACGAAAATGACGCCGTCGTCAAACGCCACGCAGGTCGGCACCCACGCGGCTTGTCGCGCGGGCGGGCGCTCGCTAGTGTCCGCACTCGATCTTCTTCCGTCGGGCCCATGATCCACCGTTTGCGTCGTCCCCTTCTGGCCCTCGCCCTGGCTGCCGCGGCGCTGGTCGCAGCACCGGCCAGCGCCCAGGACAGCCCCAGCCAACCTTTGGCCGGCGCCCCCCTGCCGACGGACGGCCGTCAGGTAACGAGCCAGATCACGACCTGGACCGGAGCCCTCGACAAGCTCGAAACCGCGCTGGCCGTCACCGGCATTTCCGACGAGGACCTGACGGCGGCGCGCAGCCAGCTCGAAAAGATCCGGAACGACGCCAAGGCGCTGTCCGACGCGGCCACGTCGAGCGTGAACGACAAGCGCCAGCTCCTCGACGCGCTCGGCCCGCCGCCCGCCGACGACACGGTGAAGGAAGCGCCCGAACTGGCCCGCCAGCGCGCCAGCCTGAACGCCGACATCGCCGATTACGACGGCCGCGCCAAGCGGGCCCAAGTGATCACCGCCCGGGCCGAGGCCCTGATGACGATTGCGACCGAAACCGCGCGCCAGCGGATCGCCGCCAAGGTGATGGCCAAGGAGACGTCTCCCTTCTCGCTCCAGCTCTGGCGCGACGGCATTCCCCAGGCGGCCGAGGCGCTGGCCGCCCTGGCCGCCGCCCCCGCCCTCTGGTGGCAGACCGAGGGCACGCCGGAGAAAGTGGCCAAGGCCTGGCCGACCGTGCTGCTGGTCAGCGTGGTCGCCACCATCCTGGGCTGGCCGATCCGGCGCTGGCTGCTGCGCCGGGGCGGACCGCGCAGCGACATCGAGGCGCCGACCTACGGCCGCCGCGTGCTCGCCGCCAGCGCGGCCGGCCTCGCCTCCTCGGCCATTCCGGTGCTGGCGCTGGTCTCGGTCTATGTCTCGCTCGAAGCCCACGGGCTCCTGTTCGGCGATCTCGAGACGATCCTGCGCGGCTTCGTCGTCGGGCTTTCGATCTTCTTCGTGATCGGCGGCTTCGCCCATGTCGCCCTGCAGCCCCATCTGCCCGCCTGGCGCGTCGCCCGCCTGACCGAGGACAGCGCCGACCGGCTCGACTCGCGGCTTCAGTTGCTCGCCGTCATGCTGGGCATCAACGGCTTCGTGTGGATCGCCTTCCACATTCCCGACGCCGACGACGCCTTCCGCGCCCTGGTCAATCTGTTCGCCAATTCGACCGTGGCCTTCGGCCTGTGGCCCCTGCTGGGCGACCGCGCCTGGCTGCGCGACGAGACCCCGGCCGAAGGCGAGGAAGAAGAGAGCGATGCCCGCGATCCCCGCCTCTATGTCGTCGCCCGGCGGCTGATCCGCCTGCTCGTCCTGGCGATACCGATCGCGGCGCTGGCCGGCTATTACAACCTGTCCGACTATATCACCCGGAACATCATCCTCGCGGGCGCCCTGTTCGGCGTCTTCTCCGCCCTGTCGACCGTGGTCGGCGAAATGACCTGGGCCATGATCGGGGCGCAGCAAGGGGCGCTGCGCCAAGTCCGCAAGGCGATCGGGCTGTCCGAGGATTCGGGGCGGATCGCACAGTTCTGGATCGCCGGTTTCTTCAACGTCGTCCTGGCGATCGTCCTGTTCCTGGTCTTCCTGCCTTCGGCCGGCGTGCCGGAAGAGGATATCGCCGATTTCCTGAGGACCGGCATCTCCGGCCTGAAGATCGGCAATTTCACCATCTCGCTGACCGACATTTTCCTCGGGATCGCCGTCTTCATCCTGGCGCTCCGCCTGACCCGCATGGTCCAGCGCCTGCTGGAGAAGCGGATCCTGCCGCAGACCCGTTTCGACCCCGGCGTGCAGAATTCGATCAAATCGGCCGCCGGCTATGCCGGGGCGACCATCGGCGTGGTCATCGCCGTCTCGGTCGCCGGCATCAATTTCTCCAATATCGCGATCATCGCCGGCGCGCTCTCGGTCGGTATCGGCTTCGGCCTGCAGAACATCGTGAACAATTTCATCTCCGGCCTGATCGTGCTGGTCGAACGGCCGGTCAAGGTCGGCGACTGGGTTGTGATCGGCGGCGCCGAGGGCACGGTGAAGCGGATCAACGTGCGCGCGACCGAGATCGAGACCTTCAAGCGCGCCACCGTGATCGTGCCGAACGGCGAGCTGATCTCGCAGTCGATCGTCAACTACACGCTGCGCAACAAGCTCGGCCGGATCGACATTCCCGTGGGCGTCGCCTATGGCACCGAGCCGCTGGAAGTCGAGAAGGTGCTGCTCGAACTGGCGGCCGGCCACAAGGCCGTGCTGTCCTTCCCCAAGCCGCGTGTCTTGTTCCAGAGCTTCGGCGCGAGTTCCCTCGATTTCGAGCTGCGCTGCTTCATTGCCAACATCGAGGACGGGCTCACGGTGCGTACCGAACTCATGTATGCGATCGAGAGCGCCTTCCGCGAGCGCAACATCGAGATTCCGTTCCAGCAGTCCGAGGTCAACTTCAAGACCCGCGACCTCGAGAAGCTCGAAGCGATCCTTCAGCGCATCCTCGATACGCGCCACCATGACGAGAAGAAGGAGCCCGAGGCATGAGCGACGGTGGCGAGGCCGAACGGCCCAAGGTGATCGGCGAAATGATCGGCGAGAACAAGCATATGCTGCTCGCCGCCATCCCCTTCGCCGTCGCCGTGGGCATGGAAGTGGTCGACGTCGGCCCGGCGCGCGCCACGCTGCGCCTGCCCTGGCGCGAAGACCTGGTCGGTAACCCCGAGACCGGGGTGCTACACGGCGGCATCATCACCGCCCTGATCGACAATGCCTTCGGCACCGCCACTGTCTGCGCCCTGACCACCCTGACCAGCGTCGCCACGCTGGACCTTCGGATCGACTATCTGAAGCCGGCCAAGCCCGGGCTCGCCGTCATCGTCGAGGCGGAATGTTATCGCATGACGCGCAGCATCGCCTTCCTGCGCGGCCTCGCCCATCACGGCGACCGGGACGACGCCATCGCCCATTCGGTCGCCACCTTCATGGTCGGCGCCAACCGGGCGGGCGGGCCCCGTCCCCCCGCTGCCGCGCGGAAGGAGCAAGCCCATGGCTGAGCAGGAAGCGCCCCCGAACCGCCTGCCGATCGCCCAGCCGATGGATGCCGACAGCCTGCGCCGCCTGATGCAGGCGATTCCCTTCGCCCGCTTCCTGGGCGTCACCGGCGCGCTGGACGACGGCGGCCGGATCGTCGCCCAGATGCCCTTCGCCGAACAGTTGATCGGCAATGCGCGGCTGCCCGCCCTGCACGGCGGCACCATCGGCGCCTTCCTGGAAATGACCGCGATCGCCCAGCTGATCGCCGACATGGCCGAGCCGGGCATTCCGAAGACGATCGACATCACGATCGACTACCTGCGTTCGGGCCGGCCACGCGACACCTTCGCCCGCGCCGTCGTGGCCAAGCACGGGCGGCGCATCGCCAATGTCCGCGTCGAAGCCTGGCAGGAGGATCCGGCCCGGCCGATCGCCACGGCCCATGGCCATTTCCTGCTGCCCGGCGGCAGCGACGCGGAAACGCCGACCGATCAGGCCTGACGGCGCCCGAACAGCACGGCGGCGAGCGCCAGGGCGGCCGAGATCAGGGCGTTCCAGGCCGCCATCGAAAGGCCGAGGAAGGACCAGGCGGCGTCGCCGCAACGCACCACCGGCGCCACCTCCAATTGGGCCAACAGGTCGGCCACGCTGGCCGCCGGACCGCTCGACCCGCCGCAGGAGGCGAGGCCCTGCCACCAAGTCTGCTCCACGCCGACGTGGAAGACCGCGATCCCGGCACTGGCGACGAGGCCGAGCACGCCGAGACCAAGGCCGATCCAGCCGAGCCGGCGCGGCAGCACGAACGCGACCATGGCGCTGGCGATCGCGCCGCCATGGGCCCAGCGTTGCCAGACACAGAGTTCGCAGGGCGCGAGCCCGCCGAAAATCTGAAAGGCGAAGGCCCCGCCCAGCAGTGCCGCGGAGCCGGCGATGACGAGCAGTGCACCCTGCCGATAAGTCCGGCCGCGCCTCACGACAGGCGACTCCGGCGCAGGCCGACCCAGGCCAGGACGAACAGGGCCAGGGCGGCGAAGAAGATGCCGGCCGCCGGCTCCAGATTCCGTTCGATCACGTTCCAATGCTCCCGCAACACGAAACCGAGCCAAGCGAGCCCGGTGACCCAGATGGCCGAGCCGAGGCCGGACCACAGAACAAAGGGCACGACGCCCATGCCCGCGAGGCCGGCAGGCACCGAGACGAAGGCGCGCAGGCCCGGCACCAGGCGCCCGAAACAGACAAAGAGGACGCCGTAACGCTCGAACCAGGCAACCGCAGTGGTGACATTGGCCGGGCGCAGCAGGAGATAGCGGCCGTGGCGCGCCGTGACTTCGGCCAGCCGTTCGGCACCCAGGCGGCGCGCGGCCAAATACCAAGGCAGATTACCGAGGGTGGTGCCGGCGATCGCCAGCAGCACCACGGTGACGAAGTCGAGCTGCCCCTTGGCCGCGGCAAAGCCGGCCAGCGGCATGATCACTTCGGAAGGCAGGGGCGGAATCAGGTTTTCCGCCACCATCAGCCAGAACACGCCGGCATGGCCGAAATCGGCCATCACACCGGCGATCCACTGTTCCATCTGCCCGGGCCCTCGAGAGCGGCGCCATGCCGCATCGCAACGATTGTTCCTAGTATCTTTCCGCCTGCAAGCCAAGCGGCGCCAGCATCGACTGCACGCTGTCCGGCCCGACCAGATGGGCCGTCCCGACGGCGATGAAACTGGTACCATGGCCTTCCGCCAGCAGGCCCTGAATGCGCTCGGCCCAGGCATGGTTCCGCCGGCGCAGCAGGGCGTCGTACAACGGACTGTTCTTGGGCGGCAGTTCGGCCGCGAGAAGGCCCTGCAGCGCCTCGACGTCGCCGGCACTCCAGGCCAAGGCGAGGGCGCGAAGGTCGCTGCCGCCTGCCACCTGCCCCTCTGGCGCCTGCCCCTCCACGGCCTGTCCCGCCGCCTCGACGGCACGGTCGATCGCCTCGCGCAGCATCGCGAGCTCGTCGGCTTCCGGCAGGTCGGCGAAAATGCGGAGCTGCTCGCTCATGGTCTCCAGCCGGCGAACCGGCTTGCCGAGCCTATGCGCCTCGGCCTCGAGCGAGACGTCGACCCCGGACGCCGCATCGAAGCCGTCGCGCTTCACCGGCGCGATTTCGAGCATGGTTGCGGCCAGCCAGGGCCGCAGGTGTTCGAGCGAGCGGAGATCGAGGCCGAGGTTCTGGGCCAGCATCGCCAGCTTCAAGGCGTAATCCGGGCCGAGCCGGGCCGAAAGCGGCGCCGACAGCGAGACGCCGTAGCGCAGCAGGGAAACCGTCGAAGTCAGGCCGAGGCTGGTATCGGTTTCGACCCAGAGCGTGTCGGCCCCGGCGAAGACCGCATCGATTCGCGCCGAACGCCAAGTGATGTCCTGCGGCAGCAGATGCACCGTGCCGAACAGATAGACCGTGGCATCGCCCTGGCGCACGACCCAGAGCGGCGGCTCGGCCCGCGCCGGACCGAACCACAGCAGCCACGCCAACGCCAAAGCCCCGAGCCGCCCGGCGATCCTGATCCCGATCCCGCTCATCGCGCCTCCACCGGTATCGAACCGGCTATAACAGCCCTGACGAGAGGCGCCAAGATCATTGACCGCCGGCCCGCGCCCGCTATCATCCCACCCTCGCCAGCCGGCCCCCGCCGGTCAGGCCACGCGGGCGTGGCGGAATGGTAGACGCAGCGGACTCAAAATCCGCCGTCCTTACGGACATGTCGGTTCGAGTCCGACCGCCCGCACCACCTCTTCGGTGTTCTCCCAATCTCATAGCGCGCCTTTAGGTTCCTCCAACCTAGCCTGCAGGCCTCAATCCAGGAGACCGGTCATGGATCTGTTCTTCGTCGGGGTGGCGCTCGCCTTTTTTGGCGTCTGCGTCGCCTATACCTATGCCTGCGACAGGCTTTGAGGGCGCGGTCATGGAAACCGATTTCGTCCTCGGCGGTGTCTTTGCCGCCTTCCTCCTCGTCTATCTCGTGATCGCCCTGATCAGGCCCGAAAGGTTCTGACATGACCCAGAACGGCTGGCTGCAGATCGCCGTCTTCTGCGCCCTCGTCCTCGTGCTCGTTCGCCCCCTCGGGGGGTACATGGCCCGTCTCTTCACGGGCGAGCGCGTCTTCCTTTCCCCCGTCCTCGGCCCGGTGGAGCGCGTGCTCTATCGCGCATCCGGCATTTCCGCGACGCAGGAACAGAGCTGGATCGCCTATGCCCTGTCCATGCTCGCCTTCAACCTGGCCGGCTTGCTGGTCACCTATGTCGTGCTGCGCTTCCAGGACGTGCTGCCCTTCAATCCGCAAGGGTTGCCGGCGGTGCCGCCCGACCTCGCCTTCAACACCGCGGTGAGCTTCACCACCAATACCAACTGGCAGGCTTACGGCGGCGAATCGACCATGAGCTATTTCAGCCAGATGGTCGGCCTCACCGTGCACAACTTCACTTCGGCGGCGACCGGCATCGCGCTGGCCATCGCCTTCATCCGCGCCTTCTCGCGCGCCTCGGTGAAGTCGCTCGGTTCCTTCTGGGTCGACCTGACCCGCTGCACCCTCTACGTCCTGCTGCCGATCGCGCTGGTCTTCGCCCTGGTGCTGGTCTGGCAGGGCATGCCGCAGAATCTCGATCCTTACGTCGCCGCGACCACGGTCGAGGGCGCGCAGCAGACGATCGCCCAGGGACCGGTGGCGTCCCAGGTCGCGATCAAGATGCTGGGCACCAACGGCGGCGGCTTCTTCAACGCCAACGCGGCCCATCCTTACGAGAATCCGACTCCGCTCTCGAACCTGCTGCAGATGGTGGCGATCTTCGCGCTCGGCGCGGGGTTGACCAATACCTTCGGCCGCCTGGTCAAGGACGAGCGCCAGGGCTGGGCCATCCTGGCCGCCATGGGCGTGATGTTCCTGGCCGGCGTCGCCATCGCCTATGGCGCGGAAGCCGGCGGCAACCCGCTGATGGCCGCGATGGGCATCGACGGCGGCAACATGGAGGGCAAGGAGGTCCGCTTCGGCATCGCCAATTCGGCCCTTTTCGCGACCGTGACCACCGATGCCTCCTGCGGTGCCGTCAACTCGATGCATTCGAGCTTCATGCCCTTGGGCGGCCTCGTGCCCCTGATCAACATGCAGCTCGGCGAGATCATCGTGGGCGGCGTCGGTGCCGGCTTCTACGGCATCCTGCTCTTCGTCGTGCTGGCGGTCTTCATCGCAGGCCAGATGGTCGGGCGCACGCCCGAATATCTCGGCAAGAAGATCGAGAGCCGCGAGGTACGCCTGGCATTCCTGGCCCTCCTCGTGCTGCCGCTCGCCATGCTGGGCTTCACCGCGATCGCCTCGATCCTGCCCGAAGCGCAGAAGAGCTTGGCCAATGCCGGCCCCCACGGCTTCTCCGAGTTCCTCTATGCCTATACGTCGGCCGGTGCCAACAACGGCTCGGCCTTCGCGGGGCTCTCCGCCAACACGCCCTTCTTCAACCTGACGCTGGGCCTGACCATGCTGATCGGCCGTTTCCTGATGATCGTGCCGATGCTGGGCGTCGCCGGCTCGCTGGTGGCGAAGAAGCGCCTGCCCCCTTCGGCCGGCACCTTCCCGACCCATACCCCCCTGTTCGTCGGCCTGCTGGTCGGCGTCATCCTGATCGTCGGCGGGCTCGAATTCATGCCGGCCCTGGCCCTCGGCCCCGTGGTCGAACATTTCGCCCTCGCCGCCGGCCAGACCTTCTGAGGAACCCCCCATGTCCATTACACACGACAACCGCAGCCGTTCCATGCTGGACGGCGCCATCGTGGTCCGGGCGCTGGGCGACAGTGTCCGCAAGCTCGACCCACGCACGCTGATCCGCAACCCGGTGATCTTCACCGTGGAGGTCGTCTCGGTGCTGGTCACCGTGGTCTTCCTGCGCGATCTCGCCGGCGGCGGTCCTGCCGGCTTCAGCGGCCAGATCGCCGCCTGGCTCTGGTTCACCGTGCTGTTCGCCAATTTCGCCGAAGCGGTCGCCGAAGGGCGCGGCAAGGCGCAGGCGGATTCGCTCCGCCGGACGCGGTCGGAGACGGTGGCCAAGCGGCTCGCCGACGACGGTTCGGTCGAACGCGTGCCGGGCACCAAGCTCCGCGCGGGCGACGTGGTGCTGGTCGACGCGGGCGACATCATCCCCTCCGACGGCGAGGTGATCGAAGGCATCGCCTCGGTCGACGAGAGTGCGATCACCGGCGAATCCGCCCCCGTGATCCGCGAATCCGGCGGCGACCGTTCGGCCGTCACCGGCGGCACCCGCGTGCTCTCCGACCAGATCAAGGTGCGCATCACCGCGGCACCGGGCAACACCTTCCTCGACCGCATGATCGCCCTCGTGGAAGGCGCCAAGCGGCAGAAGACGCCGAACGAGATCGCGCTCTCGATCCTGCTCGCCGGCCTCACCATCATCTTCGTGATCGCCACGGTGACGATCGAACCCTTCGCCCTCTATGCCGGCGGCACCGTCTCGATCGTGCTGCTCGCCGCCCTCTTCATCACCCTGATCCCGACCACCATCGGCGGGCTCCTGTCGGCGATCGGCATCGCCGGCATGGACCGGCTGATCCGCTTCAACGTGCTGGCCACCTCGGGCCGCGCGGTCGAGGCGGCGGGCGACGTCGACACCCTGCTGCTCGACAAGACCGGCACGATCACGCTCGGCAACCGGGTGGCGACCGAATTCATCGCCATGCCGGGCACCGACCTCTTCGACCTCGCCTCGGCGGCGCAGCTCGCCTCGCTCCGCGACGAGACGCCCGAGGGCCGCTCGATCGTCGTCCTGGCCAAGGAGAAATACGGCATCCGCGCCCATGAGATGAGCGAGCTGCACGCCCGTTTCGTGCCCTTCACCGCCCAGACCCGGATGAGCGGCGTCGACCATGGCGACGTCTCGATCCGCAAGGGCGCGGTCGACGCCATCCAGGCCCTGGTCGACGGCACCGCCGTGCCCAAGGAATGGTCGGTCGCGGTCGAGCGCATCGCGCGTTCCGGCGGCACGCCGCTGGGCGTCGCCCGCAACGGCAGGCTGCTCGGCGTCATTCACCTGAAGGACGTGGTGAAGGGCGGCATCCGCGAGCGTTTCGCCGAACTCCGCGCCATGGGCATCCGCACCGTGATGATCACGGGCGACAATGCCCTGACCGCTGCGGCGATCGCGGCCGAGGCCGGCGTCGACGACTTCCTGGCCCAGGCGACGCCCGAGAACAAGCTCGACCTGATCCGCCAGGAACAGGGCCAGGGCCGCCTGGTCGCCATGTGCGGCGACGGCACCAACGACGCCCCCGCCCTCGCCCAGGCCGACGTCGGCGTGGCCATGAACACCGGCACCCAGGCCGCGCGCGAGGCCGGCAACATGGTCGACCTCGACAGCGATCCGACCAAGCTGATCGAGATCGTCGGCATCGGCAAACAGATGCTGATGACCCGCGGCAGCCTGACCACTTTCTCGATCGCCAACGACGTCGCCAAATATTTCGCCATCATCCCGGCGATGTTCGCGGCGACCTATCCCCAGCTCGGCGCCCTCAACGTCATGGGCCTGGCCACGCCCGAGAGCGCCGTCCTTTCGGCCATCATCTTCAACGCGCTGATCATCATCGCGCTGATCCCGCTGGCGCTCCGCGGTGTGCGCTATCGGGCCGTCGGGGCGGCTTCGCTGCTCCGCCGCAACCTGGCCGTCTACGGCCTCGGCGGCGTGCTGCTGCCCTTTGCCGGGATCAAGGCGATCGACCTTCTGGTCACCGCCCTCGGCCTCGCTTGAGCAAGGAGGTAACCATGCTCTCGATTCTTCGTCCCGCCCTCGTGCTGGTCGTGGCCCTGACCGCGATCACCGGCGTTCTCTATCCCGCCGTGGTCACCGGCATCGCCGGGGCGGCCTTCCCCGACCAGGCCCATGGCAGCCTGGTGGCCGACGCCAAGGGCCAGGTCATCGGCTCGCGCCTGATCGGCCAGGGCTTCGCCGGTGCCGCCTATTTCCATTCCCGCCCCTCGGCCGCGGGTGCCAACGGCTGGGATGCCGCGGCCTCCTCGGGCTCCAACCTGGGGCCGACCTCGAAGCCCCTGATGGACCGCGTGAAGCAGGGCGTCGACGCCCTCCGTGCCGACGCCGAAGGGCCGATCCCGGTCGATCTCGTCACCACTTCGGGCTCGGGCCTCGACCCCGACATTTCGCCCGCGGCGGCCTATTTCCAGGCCGCCCGGGTGGCCCACGCCCGCGGCCTGGACCAGGCCCGGGTGCGCGAGTTGATCGCGGCCCATATCCTGGGCCGGCAGTTCGGCGTGTTGGGCGAGGCGCGTGTCAATGTGCTGGAGCTGAACCTCGCCCTTGATAAGATGGCGCCCTGATCCCAGGAGCCCATCTTGCAGGACGAAGACGCCCGCCCGGCCCCGGAAGCCTTGCTCGCCGAAGCGGCGGCCGAGCGGCGCGGCAAGCTGAAAGTCTTCCTCGGCGCCGCCCCCGGCGTCGGCAAGACCTACGCCATGCTGGAGGCGGGCCATGCCCGCCGCCGCGACGGCGTCGACGTCGTCGTCGGCGTGGTCGAGACCCATGGGCGGCGTGAGACCCTGGCCCAGCTCGCCGACCTCGAAGTGGTGGCGCGCCGCCAGGTCGACTACCGCGGCCGCATGATGGACGAAATGGATCTGGACGCCGTCCTCGCACGGCGTCCCCAGCTCGTCCTGGTCGACGAGCTGGCCCATACCAATGTGCCGGGATCGCGCCATCCCAAGCGTTACCAGGACGTCCAGGAACTGATCGCGGCCGGGATCGACGTCTATACCACGGTCAACATCCAGCACCTGGAGAGCCTGAACGACATAATCGCCCAGATCACGCGGATCCGGGTGCGCGAGACCCTGCCCGACAGCGTGCTGGAAAAGGCCGACCAGATCGAACTGGTCGACCTCACGCCGGAAGACCTGCTGAAGCGGCTCCGCGAAGGCAAGGTCTATCTGGGCGACCAGGCGAGCCGGGCGGTCCGCCATTTCTTCTCGCCCGGCAATCTGACCGCGCTCCGCGAGTTGGCGCTGCGCCAGGCGGCGGCCCGGGTCGACGACCAGATGGTCCATTACATGCGGGCGCATGCGATCGCCGGGCCCTGGCCGGTCGGCGAGCGCCTCATGGTCTGCGTCGGGCCGAGCCCGTCGTCCGCCCGCCTGATACGCGCCGCGGCCCGCATCGCCGAGCGGCTGCACGCCCGCTGGTTCGCCGTCCATATCGAGACCCCGGGCAGCGAACGGATGGACGATGCCGCGCGCGACCGCCTGGCCGAAACCCTTCGCCTGGCCGAGCAGCTCGGCGCCGAGGCGCTGTCGCTCCCCGGCACCGATGCCGCGGAAGCCCTGGTCGCCGCCGCGGCCGAGCGCAATGTGACGCGCATTGTCATCGGCCAGTCGCAGCGCAGCCGCTGGAAGGCGCTCATCTCCGCCTCGCCGGTCTCGCGCCTGCTGCGCATCGCCGGCCCGATCGAAATCCATGTCCTGCCCGACCTCGAGGCGAGCGAGAAGCCGGCCGCGCCGAAGCCCCGCGAACGCCGGGCCATCGATCCACGGCCCTATGCCTGGAGCGCGCTGATGGTCGCGGGCGTCACCGGCGCCGCCCATCTGGCCTCCGGGGTCAGCGAGAATTCCAATTCGATCCTGTCCCTCGTCTTCATCGCGGCGGTGATCGCGGCCGCGTTGAATTTCGGCCTGCTGCCCTCGCTCGCCACCGCCGTGCTGGCGACACTGGCCTTCAATTTCTTCTTCATGCCGCCGCTCTACCGCTTCACGGTGGCGGACCCGGCCAATATCGTCACCCTCTTCGTCTTTCTCGGCGTCGCCGTGCTGCTCTCGGGCCTCGCCGCGCGCAGTCGCCTGCTGGCCGAGACGGCCCGGAAGCGCGAGGCCGCGGCTTCCGCCCTCTATTCCTTCGCGCGGAAACTGGCGGGGGTCAGGGCGCTGGACGACCTGCTCTGGGCCGTCGTCTATCAGCTCGCCATGATGCTGAAGGTCAAGGTGGTGATCCTGCTGCCGGACGAGACGGGTTCGCTGACCATCCGTTCCGGCTATCCGCCGGACGACCACCTGACCGAGGCGGAACGCGCGGCGGCGCAATGGTCGTGGGACCATGGCCGTCCCGCCGGCAAGGGGGCCGACACGCTGCCCGGCGCCGAACGCCTGTTCCTGCCGTTGCAGACCGCTTCCGGCCCGGTCGCGGTGATCGGCATCGAGGGGGAGGAGTCGGGGCGGGCGCTGTCGGCCGACATGCGGCGCCTGGTCGACGCCCTGTGCGACCAGGCGGCGGTGGCGATCGAGCGGGTCGCCCTGGTCGACGAATTGGACGAGGCGAGCGTGAAGGCGCAGTCGGAACACCTGCGTTCCCTCCTCTTCGCCTCGATCAGCCACGACCTGCGCACGCCTCTCGCCTCGATCCTGGCGGCGGCGACCACGCTCCGCCGCGACCACGACAAGCTGGAGCCGCTGGTGCGCGATGAATTGCTGGCGACGGTCGAGGAAGAGGGCGAGCGGCTGAACCGCTTCGTCGGCAATCTCCTGGACATGACGCGCCTCGAAGCCGGCGTCCTGGAGCTCAAGCGCGACTGGACCTCGATGGCCGACGTGGTGGGCACCGCCTTCCGCCGGGCCGGCCAGATCCTTCGCCATCACAAGGTGGCGATCGACATCGAGCCCGGGTTGCCGCCGCTCCGCCTCGACCATGCGCTGATCGAGCAGGTGCTGATCAACCTTCTCGACAACGCCCGCAAATATTCGCCCGAAGGCAGCCTGATCACGGTCGCCGTCACCCGCGCGGGCGATTTCGTCGAGACCGCGGTGACCGACCAGGGCAGCGGCATCCCGGAAGGCGAGCGGGACCTGGTGTTCGACAAATTCTACCGCGCGCGGGCGGGCGACCGGCAGGTCGCCGGCACCGGCCTCGGCCTCGCCATCTGCAAGGGCTTCGTCGAAGCCCATGGTGGCCGGATCGAGGCGCTGGCGGGGCCCGGCGGAGTCGGCACCCGGCTCTGCTTCGCCCTGCCGATCGAGCCCTTGGCGGAGGCGCCGGCGGATGACTGAGCCGACCGTCCTGGTGGTCGACGACGAGGTACCGATCCGCCGCACGCTACGCACGGTTCTCGAGACCCACGGCTACCGGGTGCTCGAAGCGGCGACGGCGGCCGACGCGCTGCGCCGCCTCGGCGCAGAGCGGCCCGATCTCGTGCTGCTCGACCTCGGCCTGCCGGACCGCGACGGCATCGAGGTTCTGCGCGAGCTGCGCGCCTGGTCCGCCGTTCCGGTGGTGATCCTTTCGGCCCGGGGCGACGAGGCGGCCAAGGTGAAGGCCCTCGACCTCGGCGCCGACGATTACGTGATCAAGCCCTTCGGCACCGGCGAATTGCTGGCGCGGCTCCGCACGGCGCTGCGCCACCGGGCGCAGAGCGCGCCCGAGCCCGTGTTCGAGAGCGAGAATCTGCGCATCGACGCCGCCGCCCGCACCGCCACGGTGAACGGCCAGGCGGTGAAACTGTCCCGGCGCGAATGGGATGTGCTGCGTGTCCTGGTGATGGATGCCGGCAAGGTGCTGACTCACCGCCAGATCCTGCTCAAGGTCTGGGGTCCGGCGCAGGAGGAACAGACCCAATATCTCTGGGTCTATATCGGCCACCTGCGCGACAAGCTGGAGCCCGATCCGGCGCGGCCGCGCTATATCCTGACCGAACCCGGCATCGGCTATCGCCTGGTCCGGGCCGAAGAGGGCTGAGGCCGGCGGTCGCATTCCGCCGCGGGCAGGATAATATGGGCAGGGCCGTTCCATCCCCGCCACCGGCCGCCTTTCGGAGCCCGCCTTGAGAAGCCTCGCGATCCACCCGCCGACCTCGCCGATCAACGGTGGCTCGCCATGGCGGTGATCGCGGCGGTGCCTGAGGGCCGCCTCGCCCTGTGGTGGCGGCTGTGGGCGCCCTATCGGGGCGCGCTCGTCCTGCTTCTTCTCTGCCAGGTGGTGCAGGCACTGGCCGCCCTGACCCTGCCGACCCTGAGCGCCCGTGTGATCGATCTGGGCATCCTGCGCCACGACGGCGCCTATGTCCTGCGCAGCGGGGGCCTGATGCTGCTGGCCGCCCTGGTCCAGATCCTGTTCTCGGTCGCGGCAGCCTGGGCGGGCGCCCGGATCGCCATGGGTTTCGGCCGCGATCTCCGCTCCGCCGTCTTCGCCCGGGTGCAGGATTTCTCGCTGCACGAGATGCGGCGCTTCGGCACGCCCTCGCTGATCACCCGCAGCACCAACGACGTGCTCCAGGTCCAGAGCTTCCTGGTCATGGTGCTGACCACCATCACCACGGCGCCCATCATGGGGATCGGCGGCATCGTCATGGCGATCCGCCAGGACGCCGGCCTGTCCGACATCCTGGTGGTCAGCGTGCCGGCGCTGGCCGTCATCGTCGGCGTGCTGCTGAGCGCGGCCCTGCCCCTCTTCGCCCGGATGCAGGGCCAGATCGACCGCATCAACCAGATCGTGCGGGAGCAGATCCTGGGCCTTCGCGTGATCCGCGCCTTCGTGCGCGACGATTGGGAGCACCAGCGTTTCGCCGGTGCCAACGAGGCGTTGACGGGAACGGCGCGCAGGGTCGGGCGGATCATGGCACTCAACATGCCGCTCGCCCATCTGGTCATGCATCTCTCGACCATCGCGCTGGTCTGGTTCGCGGCGCGGCGGATCGCGGCCGGTACCCTCGAAGTGGGCGCCCTGGTCGCCTTCCTCGCCTATATCATGCAGATCCTGATCTCGGTCATGATCGCCTCGATGCTGATCGTGATGGCGCCGCGCGCCCTGGTCAGCGCAGGCCGCATCCGCGACGTCCTGCTGAGCGCGCCCGGAATCGTCGAGCCGGCCGCCCCCGCGGCCCTGCCGGCTCGGCCCGGCGGCGGGGTCGAGATCGAATTCCGCCATGTCGGCTTCGCCTATCCGGGGGCGGAGCGGCCCGTGCTGGACGACGTGAATTTCCGCCTGGAGCCGGGCAAGACGGTCGCCGTGATCGGCGCCACCGGCTCGGGCAAGACCACGATCGTCAACCTGATCGCCCGCCTGTTCGACGTGACCACGGGTGCGGTGCTGATCAACGGCGTCGACATCAGGACGCTGCCGCTGGCCACCCTCTGGTCGCTGATCGGCTTCGTGCCGCAGGAGAGTTTCCTGTTCTCCGGCACGATCGCCGACACGCTCCGCTACGGCCGGGCGGAGGCGAGCGACGACGAGTTGTGGCAGGCGCTCGAGGTCGCCCAGGCGCGCGATTTCGTCGCCGCCCTGCCGCTCGGCCTGGCGGCGCCGGTCGCCCAGGGCGGCGGCAATTTCTCCGGCGGCCAGCGCCAGCGCCTGGCGATCGCCCGCGCCCTGGTCCGCCGCGCCCCGCTCTATCTCTTCGACGACAGTTTCTCCGCCCTCGACTATGCGACCGACGCCCGCCTGCGCGCGGCGCTGCCCGGCCACCTGGGGGCGGCCGCCGTGCTGATCGTCGGCCAACGGGTGAGCAGCCTCCGACACGCCGACCTGATCCTGCTGCTCGACCAGGGCCGGGTCGCCGCCGCCGGCAGCCACGAGAGCCTGCTGCGCGACAGTGCCGCCTATCGCGAGATCGTCGCCTCCCAACATGCGGAGGAAGGCTGACATGGCCGGCCGCGACCTTTCCGCCGGCTCGGCGCCATTGCCCGGCCCGCAGCCCCTGCCCGGCCCCCGCGGCGGCATGCCCGGCCTCGGCGCTGTTGCCCGGGCGCGCGACCTGAAGGGTACCCTGACGCGCCTGTTCCGCCTGATCGGTGCGCATCCCGTCGCCATCACCGCCACGCTGGCCTGCACCGTCGCCAGTGTCGCGGGCTCGAGCCTGGTGCCCTGGCAGCTCGGCCGGGCGACCGACTATGTGATCGGCGCGGTCGCCGCCGGGGTGCCGGTCGAGCTGTCGGTGCTGACCCGGCGCCTCGGCCTCGCCGCCGGACTGCTCCTCGCCGGTGTCCTGCTCAATATCGTGCAGGCCTGGCTCAGCAATGCGATCGTGCAGGCATTGAGCCGCAACCTGCGCGACCAGGCGGCCCTGAAGCTGGCCCGTCTGCCGCTCGCCTGGTTCGACCGCCAGCCCCATGGCGAGGTCCTGAGCCGGATCACCAACGACATCGACAACGTGAGCCAGAGCCTGCAGCAGCTCCTGAGCCAGCTCCTGATGTCGGCCCTGCAACTGGTCGCCGTGCTGGCCCTGATGTTCGCGCTCTCGCCTGCGCTTGCCGGCATCGCGGTCGTCTCGCTCGTCCTCTCCGTTCTGCTGTCGCGGCTGCTCGCCGCCCGCTCCCGGCCTCATTTCGTCGAGCAGTGGCGGCGCACCGGCACGCTCAACGCCGACGTCGAGGAGGATTACAGCGGCCACACCCTGATGAAAGTGTTCGGCCACCGCGAGCGGGCGCGGGCGGTTTTCGAGGACGACAACGAGGCCCTGCGGGCCAGCGCCTTCAAGGCGCAATTCCTCTCCGGCATCATCCAGCCGGTCATGCTCTTCGTCGGCCAGCTCGGCTTTGTCGCGGTGGTGGCGGGGGGCGCCCTGCTGATCCTGGCGGGCGGCCTGTCGATCGGCGTGCTGCAGTCCTTCATCCAATATATCCGCCAGATCAACCAGCCGATCGGCCAGATCGCCGGCGCCGCCTCGGTGCTGCAATCGGCCTCCGCCTCGGCGGAGCGGGTGTTCGAACTGCTCGACGCGCCCGAGATGAAACCGGACACGGCGGCGCCGGCCAAGCTGGCGGCGCCGCAAGGCCATGTCGTCTTCGACCATGTGACCTTCCGCTACGAGCCCGGCCGGCCGCTGTTCGAAGACGTCAGCCTGGAGGCGAGGCCGGGCCAGACCGTCGCCGTGGTCGGGCCGACCGGCGCCGGCAAGACCACGCTGGTCAACCTGCTGATGCGCTTCTACGAGATCGACGGTGGCGCCATCCGGCTCGACGGCGTCGATACCCGCGACCTGACGCGGGCGGACCTGCGCCGCCATTTCGGCATGGTGCTGCAGGATTCCTGGCTGTTCAGCGGCACCATCCGCGAGAACATCGCCTACGGCAAGGACGGCGCCAGCGAGGCCGAGATCCTGGAAGCCGCCCGCGCCTGCCATGTCGACGGCTTCGTGCGCAAGCTGCCGGAGGGTTACGACACGCTGGTGGACGAGACCGGCGGCGTGCTCAGCACCGGCCAGAAGCAGCTCCTGACCATCGCCCGCGCCTTCGTCGCCCGGCCGAGCGTGCTGATCCTCGACGAGGCGACCAGTTCAGTCGACACCAGGACCGAACTCCTGGTCCAGCGCGCCATGGCGCGGCTGCGCGAGGGGCGCACCAGCTTCGTCATCGCGCATCGCCTGTCGACCATCCGCGACGCCGACCTGATCCTCTACATGGAAGACGGCAACATCCTGGAAGCGGGCGACCATGCCGCCCTGATGGCGCGGCGGGGCCGCTACTGGCAACTCTACCAATCCCAGTTCGGCGCGCCGGAGAGCTGACGGCGGGGCATCCCACGGCGGCGCTTTCCCGCTATGCTGGGGAGGGACAGCGTGCAGCCAGCGAGGGGGATCCGCCATGCCCGATCAGTCCGCCCGGGGTCCGGGACGGCCCCGGGTCCTGTCCCGCGAGGAACGCCGCGCGATCATCGTCGAGGCCGCCGAGGCCCTGTTCCTGACCCGTGGCTACGGCGAAACCTCGATGCTGGACATCGCACACGCCAGCGGCATGTCGAAGCGCACGGTCTACGAAATGTTCGAGACCAAGGAAGTGCTGTTCTCCGCCATGGTCCTGGCCCAGCACAGTTTTGCACCGTCCTTCGCGCCGCCGCTGCCGGGGGGCAGCGCGGCCGGGGATCTGGCCGCCGTGCTGACAAGGATGGGCGATTTCGTCCTGGCACCGACCCAGCTCGCGGTGATCCGGATCGTCATCGCCGAATCGGCCAAGGTGCCGGAACTCGCCCGCGCCTATTACGAGCAGGGGGTGGCACGCGCCCAGGCGGTCCTGGCCGAGAGTATCGCCGTCCTGGCGAAGCGCCACGGGCTCGCCGTCGACGATCCGCTGGAGACGGCGAATTTCCTGTTCGGCGCCGTCTTCTGCGAGACCTTGCTGTTGTCCCTGGTCGGCTGCGCCGAGGCGCTGCCGGAGGGTGTCCTGGCCAAGGGCGTCCTGGCCGGGCGGATCGAGCGCGTGCTGGCGGTCATGGGGCCCGGCCTCGGCATCGGCGGGGCCGGGTCACTCAATGGGCGATCAGCAGGGGCACCGGGCTCGAGCGGATCAGCGAGCGGGTGACGCCACCGAACACCACTTCAGTCATGCGCCCGCGGCCATAGGCGCCGAGCGCGATCAGGTCCGCGCGAAGCGCCACCGCGGCATCGGCGATCACGTCCGCGACCTTGGCGCCGTCGGAGCCGAGGCGCAGCACTTCGGCCGTCACGCCGTGGCGGCCGAGGAAAGTGGCGAGATCTGCGCCCGGCTCCTCGCCGTGGAATTCGCGCTTCTCGGCATCGACCACCAACAGGGTCACCAGTTCGGCGGCGCGGAGCAGCGGCAGAGCGTCGGACACCGCGCGCCGTGCCGCCCGGCTGGCGTTCCAGCCGAGCAGGATGCGGCGCGGCGCTTCCGCCCGCCAGCCGTCCGGCACCAGCAGGAAGGGGATCCCGGTCGACATCAGGAAGACATCGGCGGCCCCGCCCTCCGGCAAGCCGTTCAGACGGCCGGCGCCGACCACGATCAGGTCGGCATGTAGGACATGGTGGCGGACCTCGGCGAGCGAGACGCTCTCGCGCAGGACACGGCATTCGTGGGGCACGCCGGCCTTCGCGCACAGGGCCTCCATCGCCTGCCGGGCCTCGGCCGCCGCGGCTTCCTCCCGCTCGTCCTGGCGGCGGATCAGGCCGTCGATGGCGGCCCGGCCGATGGCCAGGGTTTCCGCCGGATCGGTGGCCTCGAAGGGGGGCAGCACCAGCAGACCGACCAGGCGCGCCTGCTGCGCCTCGGCCAGGGCGACACCATAGGCGAGGCGCGCGGCCCCGGCCGGCGTGGCGTCCAGGAACACGGCGATGGTCTTGACGGACATGATGCTCATCCTGCCGCGACGGCGGTGCGCCGGTGCAGCCGCAGCGGCTGCCCGTCCTGCAGCGATCGGCTGTCACGCACCCGGATCGTCGCCCCTCAATAACGGTACTAACAAGTTTCCTTATTTGAATACTGCTTTGCCCCGCCCGTCAAGCGCAGGTGCCGATGTCGCCGGCCAGCGGCCGGCTCGACGGTCGATCCAGGGTGGTTTCCCCTCAGTCCTTCACCCCGGCGGGGGCCGAGAAACGCGCCATCGTCTCGATCACCGCCGCATCGGCGAGCTGGTCGAAACGATCGTAGAAGCGCCCGATGGCGTCGAAGGGCGACGGCGTCGACAGGCAGACCACGGCATCGACCTCGCGCGCCAAGTCGGCCAGCGTCTCGGCCGGGGCGACAGGCACCGCCAGCACCAGCTCCCGGGGCTCGCGGCGCGCGACGGCACGGAGAGCCGCCTTCATGGTCGCCCCGGTGGCGATCCCGTCGTCGACCACGATCGCCACCCGGCCCGCCAGCGGCACCGGCGGCCGGGTGCCGAGATAGCGCTGGCGGCGGCGCTCGATCTCGGCGAATTCGGCGGCGCTGGCGCGTTCGAAATCCTCCGCCGTGATGTCGCAGGCGCGGATCACGTCCTCGTTCCGGACCACGATCGGCGGCGTGCCGGCGACCACGGCGCCCATGGCGACCTCGGGCTCGAAAGGCACCCCGACCTTGCGCACGATCAGCAGGTCGAGCGGCGCGCCCAGGGCCGCGGCGACCTCGGCCGCGACCGGCACGCCGCCGCGCGGCAGCGCCAAGACGACGGCATCCTGGCCGGCATAGCGGGCTGCCAGCACGGCCGCCAGCCGGCGCCCGGCATCGCTCCTGTCGGCGAAACGCATGACGCTAGCCCCTTTTTACCGTCCCCATGCGGGGCCTCCGGTCACCGATAGACCAGCACCGGCAGGCTCGAATGGGTCAGCACCTTGGTCGTCTGGCTGCCCAGCAGCACGGCGGCGACGCCGCGCCGCCCGTGGGAGGCCATGGCGATCAGGTCGCAGCCCGCCCGGCCGGCGACATCGATGATCGCCCGATAGGGTTCCTGCCCCTCGGCCAGGACAGTATGGCAGGCGACACCGGCGGCCTTCGCCTTCGCCTCGACCTCGGCCAGGATGCCGGCCGCTTCCTCGCGGGCGCGGCGGTCGTGTTCCGCCTTGCTGCGGCCGATCTCGTCGCTGTCGGCCCAGAACAGATGGAAGGGCTCGGCCGCGGTGACGACGGTGACCTGCGCCCCGGTCTCGCGGGCGAGATCGAGGCCCTTGTCGACCGCACCGTTCGCCAGGGGCGAACCATCGGTGGACAGAAGAATGTGACGAAACATGATTTTCTCCCCTTGGCCGGGCCGACCTGCGGCGCGGGCGGTCTCGACGCCGATCGGCCTTCGGCGCCCGCCTCTTTTTTTGGCATGCCGACAATACGACCGGACCGCCAGGGATGCCTTGACCTCGGTCAAACAAGCACCGCCGATCCCTGCTTTGACCGCCGCCGCAACGGCCTGCATCATGCAGGCGGCGACGACGGGGACAGGCCCATGCTGGAAATCCATCCCGAGACCGACCTCCTCCTGGTGGTCGACGTACAGAATGATTTCTGCGAAGGGGGCCGGCTGGCGGTGCCCGGCGGGAGCGAGATCGTCGCCACGGTCGGCCGGCTGATGGACGCCTTTCCCCATGTCGTGCTGACCCAGGACTGGCACCCGCCCGGCCATCTCTCCTTCGCCTCGTCCCACCCCGGCCGCCAGCCCTTCGAACAGATCGAGGTCGCCTATGGGCCGCAGACCCTGTGGCCGGATCACTGCGTCCAGGACACGGCGGGCGCCGCCTTCCATCCGGGGCTCGATACCGCCAAGGCGGACCTGGTGCTGCGCAAGGGCGCCGACCCCGCGCTCGATTCCTATTCCGCCTTCGTCGAGAACGACCGCCGGACTCCGACCGGCCTCACCGGCTATCTGCGCGAAAAGGGTGTCGAGCGGGTCTTCCTGGCCGGTCTCGCCTTCGACTATTGCGTCGCCTGGTCGGCCGAGGATGCGCGGCGCGAAGGCTTCGCCGCGGTGGTGATCGAGGACGCCTGCCGGGCCATCGACCTGGCGGGCTCGGCCGCCGCCGCCCGCGACCGCCTGTCGGCCGCCGGCGTCCGGCTGATCCGCGCCGCCGCCCTGGTCTGAACCGCCGCCTTGCCTCAGCGACCGGCGAGCAGGCGCCCCCAGCCGGGCACGCCCGTCGTGACTCCGGCGATCCGGAACGACGACCAGAGGGCGGTCAGCACCGAATCATAGATCGGCAGGCCCAGTTCCGCCTCCAGCCGGGCGACCAGGGGTGCCGCCTTCATATTGGTGCAGATGACCGCGACGGCGTCGGGCCCGGCCGCGGCGACGCGCCGGATCATGCCCTCGATGGTGCCCGCCTCGATCCCGGCGAAGGCGTGGTTGACGGTCAGGCCGCAATGTTCCTCGGCCACGCAGGCAATGCCCTGGCCCTCGAAGGCGGCGACGATGGCGGTCTGCACCGGGTCCTCGTAAGGCGTCACCAGGCCGAGCCGGCGGTGCCCGGCGCCCGCCAGGATCTCGTCGAGGGCGAGCATCGAGGTGGTGGCCGGAATGCCGGTCTCCGCCGTGATCGCCCGGCACAGCGCGCGGTCGCTGTCGAGCCCGAGCCAGCCGGCCGAGGTGCCGTTCCAGCAGATCACGTCGACCTTGGCATCGGCGAGCAGGCGCGCCGCCGCCAGCATGGGGGCCGGATCGAACTGGCCGAGGGCCCGGGGCTTCAGGGAAATCTCGGTCACCGGGACCCGGGCGAAATGGACCGAGACGCCGTCGAGCGGCACCGTGACGGCGGCGCAGACGGGCTCCAGAACGGTGTTGGACGAGGGCGTGATCATGCCCAGGCGGCGGTTGGTCATGGCTTCTCCTTCGCAGCGAAACGGCGCATCCGGCGCCGCCAATTATTGTGCACAATAGCATATGAATTGTGCACAATGCCCAAATCCTATGCCACCGCAATCGGCAACCCGTTACCCCGAATTTAACCAACCCATTGTTTTTCCTGAATTTCCGGATCTGGCACGATGCCTGCTATGACAAGAGGTGAGGCGGCGCGCCGGCAGAGACCGGCAGTCGCCGCCGCTGAACCGTCGGAACGGCGGAACCAGGTTCACGAGGCCGCGCGGCGAGAGGCGCGGAACGGAGGCTTAGATGTGTGATCGGAATGGTACCTTCTATCGCGACTTCTCGCGCCGGAGCTTCCTGCGGACCGGGGCCAAGGCGGGCACCGCGATCGCCCTGACCCCGGCGCTGGCCGCCCTTCTGAAGCCGCAGGGCGCCTTTGCCGCCACCACGGTGAAGGCGACCCACGGCACGGGCTTCTGCAACCTCGGCTTCTTCCTGGCCAAGGAACGCCACCTGGCCCAGGTCGAGGGCGTCGACATCGACTTCGTGGTGACGCCGTCCAATGCCGACATCGCCACCCTGTTCGGCGCCGGCATCGTCGACATGTCGATGATCCCCTATTCCAACTTCATGACCCTCTATGACGCCGGCGCTCCGGTGCGCATCGTCGCCGGCGGCGGCGTCGAGGGCTGCATCATCCTGGGCCGCGAAGGGATCAAGACGCCGGCCGACCTCAAGGGCAAGACCTTCGGCACCTTCCAGGCCGACACGCTGGAAGTCCTGCCCTTCGACTGGCTGAAGAAGGCCGGCATGAGCTTCAAGGACGTCGACGTCCGCTACATGAACACCTCGCCCGAACTGGCTCAGGCCTTCATCGCCGGCGCCCTCGACGCGATCTGCCATATCGAGCCCTATGCCACCCAGGCGCTCGAGTCGACCCCGGGCTCGACCCTGCTCTCGGACGGTACCGACGTCTACGGCAAGGGCTATTCGGACTGCGTTCTGGCCGTGCGCACGCCGCTGCTCGAAGAGAACCCGGGCGCCGTCAAGGCGGTGATCAAGGCCCTGTTCGAGGCCCAGGCCTCGGTCGAGGCCGATCTCGACAGCGCCCTGAAGGAAACCGTGGGCAGCTACTACAAGACCACCTTCGATGCCGCCAAGAAGGCCTCGATCCGCCAGCCGGTGGTGGTCGACCAGCGCAACCAGACCGATTTCATCGTCGCTCGCGGCGAGTCGATGAAGGAACTCGGCTACGTGAAGAAGCTGCCCGACGCCAAGGCCTTCGACTGGGGCCCGCTCGAAGCGGTGATCGCGGAAAACAAGGACCTCTATGGCAAGCTGAAGCGGAAGTCGGCGTAACACTCCCCGCCGCGTCAGACGGGGTGCCGGGGCATGGAGCCGCCGGCACCCCGAAGCCAAGAAGTGAGGTTCGATGTCGCTCAATCGCAGGGTCGCGGCCGCCGCGCCGGCCTTTCTCTGGGGGGTCGTCTCGGTCGGCATCTTCGCCGGTCTCTGGGAACTCGCCTGGGCTCTCGGCTATGCCAATCCCTTGCTGCTGCCGCCGCCGCATATCTTCCTGTCCGACATTCCGGGCACGCTCAGATATTTCGACACCACCAATACGGTCGGTTCCAATGCGACCGGGGGCGGCCTTGTGGCGCTCGCCACCACGATCGGCTGGACCACGCTCCGCGTCGTCCTCGGGCTCGCCATCGGTTTCGTGCTGGGGGTCGGCTCGGGCGCGCTGATCGGCTATTTCGCGCCCTTCCGCAATCTCATGCTGCCGCTGGTCACGCTGCTGGCGCCGGTCTCGCCGGTCGCCTGGCTGCCGGTCGCGATCTTCCTGTTCGGCATCGGCGACGTGCCGGCGATCTTCCTCGTCTTCATCACGGTCTATTTCGCCATCGTGCTGTCGACCATCGCCCAGATCGAGAGCGTGCCGGTCAACTATCTCCATGTCGCCCGCATCATGGGGGCGACGCGCTGGCAGAGCTTCTACCGGGTTGTGCTGCCGTCGGTCCTGCCGGCCCTGTTCATGACCCTGCGCCTCAACCTCTTCGCCGCCTGGATGGTGGTGCTGATCGCCGAGGCGATCGGCGTCGGCTCCGGCCTCGGTCAGATCGTCTCGGTCGCCCGCTCGACCTTCAACGCCAAACTGGTCTTCTTCACCATGGGCATCATCGGCGTCGCCGGCTTCCTGTTCGACTATGCGCTGCGCCAGGTGCAGCGGAAGGTCCTGTGGTGGATCTCGACCAACAGCTCGAAAGCTGCGCTATGACCCCGGCGATCTCCTGCACCCGAGTCGGCAAGATCTGGCGGTCGGCCGACAGCGCCAATGATGTCGAGGCGCTGCGCAACATCAGCTTCACCGTGATGCCGGGCGAATTCGTCGTCCTGCTCGGCCCGTCGGGCTGCGGCAAGAGCTCGCTCCTCTACATGATCGCCGGGCTCGAACAGCCGACCGAGGGAACCCTGCTCGCCCACGGCCGGCCGGTCGCCAGTCCCGACGCCGACCGCAGCCTGATCTTCCAGGACGCCTCGCTGTTCCCCTGGCTCACGGTCGGCGAGAATGTCACCTTCGGCCTCTCGCTCCGCCGCGAGAGCAAGGCGAAGCGGCGCGAAGTGGCGGACGAGATCCTGCGCAAGATCGGCCTCGCCGACGCCGCCGACAAGCGGCCGGACCAGCTCTCCGGCGGGATGCGCCAGCGCGTGGCGGTGGCCCGGGCGCTGGCCATGCGGCCCTCGATCCTGATGATGGACGAGCCCTTCGCGGCGCTCGACGTGCAGACGCGGGCCAAGATGCAGGACTTCCTGCTCACGGTCTGGAAGGACAGCGGCGCCTCGGTGATGCTGGTCACCCATTCGATCGACGAGGCGATCGCCCTGGCCGACCGGGTCCTGGTGTTCACCGCGCGCCCGGGCAAGATCAAGACAGAGGTGCCGATCGACCTGGAACGCCCGAGGTCGCCCCGCGACCCGCGCTACCGCGAACTGCACGACCTCTTCGCCGACCTCCTGGCCGACGAGGTCGACCGCGCCTTCGAGCAGCAGGAGGCGGCGGCGGAATGACCGCGGCCCTGGCCGTCGCCGGCCTGCATCTGCCGCCGGCGCAGGCGGACGGCGGCCCCGACCTCGCCCCCGCCACCACGGCGATCGAGGCCGCGGTGGCCGAGGGCGCCCGCCTCGTCCTGCTGCCCGAACTCTTCGCCTGGCCCTGTTTCACCGGCGAGGCGCCGGGCGCCTGGCGCCATGCCGCCGAGACCCTGGCGGGGCCGACGGTCACCTGGGCCGCCGCCCTGGCCGACCGGCTGGAGACCGCCCTGCTGGTGCCCCTGGCGCTGGCCGAGGGTGATGGCGTCTTCAATGCCGCGGTGCTGGTGCGGCCCGGCCGCGCCCCCGTGGTCGCCGCGCGCAAGATCCACCTGCCGCCCCCCTCGCCGGGCGACGGCTTCGGCGAGGCCGATCATTTCGTCCCCGGCCCGGCCGAAGTCGCCTGTTTCGACCTCGACGGCTTCCGCATTGCCAGCTTCATCTGCTTCGACCGCCGCTTCCCCGAGAGCTGGCGGGCGGCGCGGGCGGCGGGCGCCGATCTCGTGCTTTGCCCGGTAAACGGCCCGGCGGACGAGCCGGACGACTTCTTCCTGTGCGAACTCCGCACCCATGCGCGGGAGAACGGCGTCTACGCCCTCACCGCCGGGCGGAGCGGCATGGAGTACCTGCACGGCCGGACGATCGCCCACATGGCGCCGACGGCCCTGGTCGGACCGGACGGCGGCACCATCGCCTGCCGGCTCTCGGACGCCCCGCCCGGCCACGTCATCCACACACTGACGCGCGACGGCCTGTGCCGCCTGCGCGCCTCTTCCCCTTTCGAGCGGCGCCGGGCGATTGCCGGCACCGTGATCTGCTGAAGGACTGAATCATGGCCGAATTGATCGTTCAGGCGAAATGGATCGTGCTCGGGGTCGTGGACCGCCATTCGGTCGACATCCTGGAGGACGGCGCCATCCTGCAACGCGATGGCATCATCGTCGCGACCGGGGCACTCGCCGAATTGCAGAAGCTGGCGCCCACGGCCGAGATCCGCCGCTTCCCGCACCACATGATGCTGCCCGGCTTCGTCAACAGCCATCACCACGTCGGCCTGACGCCCTTGCAGCTCGGCTCGCCCGATCATCCGCTCGAAATGTGGTTCGCCAGCCGGATCCCGGCGCGTTCCGTCGATCTCTATCTCGACACGCTCTATTCCGCCTTCGAGATGATCGCCTCCGGTATCACCACGGTGCAGCATATCCATGGCTGGATGCGCGGCGGCTTCGACGCGATCGAGGGCGGCGCTTCCAAGGTGCTCGCCGCCTATCGCGCGATCGGCATGCGCGCCTCCTATTGCTTCGCGCTGCGCGAACAGAACCGCATGGTCTATGAGGACGACGCCGCCTTCTGCGCCCGCCTGCCGGGTGACCTGGGGAGCCGCCTGGCCGCCCACCTGAAGGCCCAGGTCTTCGACCTCGACGACAATCTGAAACTGTTCGACCGCCTGACCGCGGCCAATGCCGGCCAGCGCCTGACCCGCATCCAGCTCGCCCCGGCGAACCTCCACTGGTGCAGCGACGACAGCCTGATCGCCCTCGCCGAAAAGGCCGAATCGGCGGGCGTTCCCATGCATATGCATGTGCTGGAAACCGCCTATCAGAAGGAATACGCCCGCCGGCGCAGCGGCAAGACCGCCGTCCGCCACCTCTATGATCTCGGCGTGCTCGGGCCCCGGATGACCATGGGCCACAGCGTCTGGGTGAACGAGGAGGATGTCGAGATCGCGGCCGAGACCGGCACCTGCATCTGCCACAACTGCTCGTCCAATTTCCGCCTGCGCAGCGGCGTCGCCCCGCTCAATCATTTCGCCGCCAGGGGCGTCACCGTCGCCATGGGGCTCGACGAGGCGGGCATCAACGACGACCGCGACATGCTGCAGGAAATGCGCCTGGTGCTGCGCGTCCATCGCACCCCGGGCATGGAGGACGACGTGCCGACCTGCCCGCAGGTGCTGCGCATGGCGACCGAACACGGCGCCCTGACCACCGCCTTCGGTGCCTCGGTCGGCAAGCTGGAAGCCGGGCGTTTCTTCGATGCCGTGCTGATCGACTGGAACAAGGCGACCTATCCCTATCAGGACGCCGATATTCCGCCCCTCGACGCCGTCATCCAGCGCGCCAAGACCCAGGCCGTCGACACCGTCTTCTGCGACGGCGAGCCGATCTACGAGCAGGGCCGCTTCACCAAGATCGACCGCGACGCCGTGCTGGCGGAGATCGCCGGCATCCTGTCCGGCCCGCGCAACGCCGACGAGATCGCCCGCCACGCCCTGGGTCACGAGCTGCTGCCCCATGTGAAGCGCTTCTACGACGGCTATCTCGAGCGCGAGCGGCGCGTGCCCTTCTACCAGCCGTCGTCGCGCGTCTGAGCCTGGCCGTGCCGGAAGCGACATCATGCGTCTCCTGCTGCTGAACGGCAATACGACGCCGGAGATTACCGCGCGTTGCGCCGAGGCGGCCCGGGCGGTCGCCCGCCCGGGGACCGAGGTGGCGGCCTTCAACGCCAGCCGCGGCCCCCGCATCATCACGACCAGGGCGGAAAACGCCCTGGCCGAGGCCGCCATGGTCGAGCTCCTGGCCGAACATGGTGCCGGCGCCGATGCCGTGCTGGTGGCGATTTCCTTCGACACCGGCCTCGAAGCCCTGCGCGAGGCGGCCCGGGTGCCCGTGGTCGGCATGACCGCGGCCGCCCTTCACGTCGCCGCCCTCAGCGGCGGGCCGATCGGCTTCATCGGGCCGGGCCGGCGGGCGCTCAACATCTATCGCGATACCGCCGTCCGCAGCGGGCTCGACGGGAGGATCGTCGGCTATCGCTGCATCGACATGGCGCCGGAAGACTATCTCACCCCCGGCCCGACCCTGCCCCGCATCGCGGCCCTGGCGGCGGAGCTGATCGACCGCGGGGCGGAGAGCATCGTGCTGGCCGGCGCCGCCATGGCGGGCCTGACGCCGGAGATTCAGGCGAGCGTGCCGGTCCCGGTGATCGACGGCATCAAGGCCGGCGTCGCCCTGGCGGAGGCACTGGTGGCGCTGGGCCTGCCCAAGGCGACGATGGGCAGTTCCGCCGCCCTGCCCCGGCGCGAGATCCTGGGCGCCGGCCCCGCGCTGGCCCGGTTGTTCGGCGGGGGACCCGAATGACGGCGGGTTCAGCCGGCCGGCTTTTCCGCCCGGTCCGCCTGCCAGAGGCGGATCTCGTCGAGGATGACGTCCTCGATATCGGTCGGGGCCGGCGGTTCGGCCTTGGGGCGGAAGCGGGTCTCGACTTCGGAGAGATGGGACGTCATGGCACGCACCGCGGCCCGGCCGTCGTGACGGGCCAGGGCATCGACGATGGCGCCATGTTCCTCGATACCGCAGTGATTGACGAAATCGACGTCGAAATAGGCGTCCAGCATGGTGGTGCGGATCACCAGTTCCTGCATCTGGCGCATGATGAAGGGATTGGCCGTCATGCGTGCCAGCACCATGTGGAAACCGCCGGAGAGCTTGGTCGACTGGACCCGGTCGCCGCTGTGATGGGCGGCGTCCTCGGCCGTCACATGCTCGCGCAGGAGCTGGACCTGGCTCTCGCTCGCCCGTTCGGCCAGGCTCGCCACGATGCCGGCTTCGACGATCCGGCGCGCCTCGTAGACCAGGCGGGATTCGTCCAGGGTCGGATTGACCACGAAGGCGCCGTGATTGGGCACCATGTCGATCAGGCGGACGGTGCCCAGGCGTTGCAGGACCTTGCGGATGCGCTCGCGCGTGACACCGAAGGTGTCGGCCAGCTTCTGCTCGCCGAGGCGCGTGCCGGGGGCCAGCCGCGCCGACAGCAGCGCGTTGGTCATCACCTCGAAGATCGCGTTTTCGTCCAGCGAGCGGACAGCGGAATCCATCTGCGACATGCTTCCCGGCCAAGTCCCGGCCGCGCGTCGGCACGACCGGATCGCGCTTTGATGCCGCAAGGGCGGGGCGAACGCAAGTGCGCCCAGGCCCCGGCGACGAGTGACCGGCGATGACGCCCCCGCCGCCGAACGAGCTGACCATGGTCGAGGCGCTGGCCCGCATCCGCGCCGGCCGCCTCGCCCCCGCCGAGCTGGTCGAAGCCTGCCTCGACCGCATCGCCCGCCGCGATCCCGAGGTGCGCGCCTGGCTCCATGTCGACGCCGATGCGGCCCGGGCGGCGGCCCGGCAGGCCGACCCGGCGGCCCCGCTCGCCGGCATTCCGGTCGGCATCAAGGACATCATCGAGACGGCGGGCATGCCGACGACCTGCAATTCGCCGGTCTATGCCGAACGCTGGAGCAGCGAGGACGCTTCCTGCGTCGCCGTGCTGCGCCACTTCGGCGCCATCGTGCTGGGCAAGACCGATACCGTCGAATTCGCTTCGGGCGGGCGCCGCGCCCTGACCCGGAACCCGCATGATCTCCGCCACACGCCCGGCGCTTCCTCTTCGGGTTCGGCCGCGGCGGTAGCGGATTTCATGGTGCCCCTGGCGCTCGGCACCCAGACCGCGGGCTCGATCATCCGGCCCGCCGTGTTCAACGGCGTCTATGGCTTCAAGCCGACCTTCGGGGCCGTGAACCTCGAAGGGATCAAGACGGCGGCCCCGAGCCTCGACACCGTCGGCTGGTTCACGCGGAGCTGCGAGGACCTCGCCCTGGTCGCGCAATGCCTCAGGGTCGGCGACTGGACCGATTTCGCCGTGCCGGCGCTCGAGGGACTGCGCGTCGGGTTCTGCCGCTCGCCCTATTGGGCGCGGGCCGAGGCGGCGGGCCGCGACGGGCTGGCGGCAGTCGCCGGCCGCCTCGCCGAGGCCGGCGCCCGGGTCCGCGACCTCGTGCTGCCGGCGCCCTTCGACGGTCTGGCCGAGGCGGTCGACATCATCATGGGGCACGAGGGGCAGAGCAGCCTGCTGGCCGAATATCTGGTCCATTACGACAAGCTGGCGCCCGATTTCCGCCTCCGCGTCGAGAACGCCCGCGGCATCACGGCGCGGGATTTCACCGCGGCCCAGGACCTGGCCGCCCGCTGCCGGGGCCTGTTCGACCCGCTGTTCGGCGATGGGCTCGACGTCATCCTCACGCTGGGTGCTCCCGGCCTCGCCCCCCGCATCGAGGCGGGCACGGGCGATCCCATCTTCTGCTCGCTGTGGAGCGCGCTGCACGCCCCCTGTCTCGCCGTGCCGGCCGGCTTCGGCGCGGGCGGCCTGCCCTTCGGCGTGCAACTGGTCGGCCCGCGTTTCGGCGACGCAAGGCTGATCGGCCTCGCCGCCGCGATCGCCGCCGTCATCGACCCCGGCCAGGCCGAGGCCCGCGCGCGGCAGGAGGTACCGGCGACATGGTGACGCCCACGCCCGCAACGGCCGAACTCGGCCGTCTGGTGATCGAGCGCTGCGACGCCCTGGCCGCCCTCAGCGAGCGCCCGGGCGAATTGACCCGCCGTTTCCTGACCCCGTCGCACCGGGCCTCGATCGAGCTGGTCGCGGGCTGGATGCGGGAGGCCGGCATGGCCACGCGGCTCGATGCCGCCGGCACATTGATCGGCCGCTACGACGGCGACGGACGGGAGAGCCGGCCACTCCTGGTCGGCAGCCATCTCGACACCGTCTGCAATGGCGGGCGTTACGACGGCATGCTGGGCGTGGTCGCCGCCATCGCCTGCGTCGACCAGCTGAAGCGGGCCGGCCACCGCCTGGCCTTTCCGATCGAAGTCCCCGCCTTCGGCGACGAGGAGGGGGCACGCTTCGGTATCGCCCTGATCGGCAGCCGGGCCATGGCCGGCACGCTGCCCGCCGACTGGCTGGGCCGGCGCGACGGCGACGGCATTTCGCTGGCCGAGGCCCTGGCCGGCTTCGGCCTCGACCCCGCGCGTCTCGGCGAAGCCGCGCGCCGGCCGGGCGACCAGCTCGGCTATCTCGAACTCCATATCGAACAGGGCCCTGTGCTGGAGGCGGAGGGGTTGCCGCTCGGCGTCGTCACCGGGATCTGCGGGGCGACCCGCGCCGAAGTGGTCTTCGCCGGACGCTCCGGCCATGCCGGCACGGTACCCATGGCAGCCCGGCACGACGCCCTGGCCGGGGCGGCCGAATTCGTCCTCGCGGCCGAGTCGATCGCGCAAGCCTCGGCCGGCGCCGTGCTCGCCACCGTCGGGCGGATCGGGGCGGAACCCGGCGCCGCCAATGTGATCGCCGGGCGCTGCGGCGTGACGCTCGACGTCCGCGCCCCGACCGACCCGGCCCGCCGCGCCGCCGTGGCGCGGATCCTCGAGTCGGCCCGCGCGATCGCCGCGCGCCGCGGCCTCGAGGTTTCGATCGACGTCTTCTACGACGCCGATGCGGCGCCCTGCGACCCGGCGCTCACCGCCGATGTCGCGGCGAGCCTGGCGGCGCGAGGCATCGTCGTCCGCTCGCTCGCCAGCGGGGCGGGGCACGACGGCATGGCGCTGGCCGCCGTGATGCCCTACGGCATGATCTTCATGCGCTGCGCCGGCGGCATTTCGCACCACCCGGCGGAGGCGATCACGGCCGAGGATGCGGCCGAAGGCACCGCCGCCCTGCTCGACCTCCTGTACCGCCTCGATCACAGACTGGGGAGAAACCCATGACCCGTTACGACCTCGTCATCCGGGGCGGCACGGTCGCCACCGCCGCCGACGTGACGACCTGCGACATCGCCGTGTGCGACGGCCGCATCGTCGCCCTGGGCGAGGACCTGGGCCCGGCGGAAGAGGTGATCGACGCCCGCGGCATGGTGGTGACGCCGGGCGGGGTGGACGCCCATTGCCACCTCGACCAGCCGACCAGCGACGGCTCGCGCTTCGCCGACGATTTCGCATCCGGCACCATCTCGGCCGCCTTCGGCGGCACCACCACGGTGATCCCCTTCGCCCTGCAGATGCGCGGCCAGAACCTGCGCGACGTGGTCGCCGACTATCACGCCAAGGCCGCGGGCAAGGCGGTGATCGACTACGGCTTCCACCTGATCCTGTCCGACCTGACACGGCCGGAAATCATGCAGGAACTGCCTGCCCTGATCGCCGAGGGTTACACATCGTTCAAGGTCTATATGACCTATGACGACCTGAAGCTGAGCGACCGCGACATTCTCGACGTCCTGGACCTGGCCCGGCGCGAAGGCGCCATGACCATGATCCATGCCGAGAATACCGACTGCATCGCCTGGCTGACCGAGCGGATGCTGCGCGAAGGCAAGACCGCCCCCCTCTACCACGCCCTCTCGCGCCCGGCCGCGGTGGAACGGGAAGCGACGCACCGGGCCTGCACCCTGGCCGAGATCGTGGGCACGACCGCCCTGATCGTCCATGTCTCGGCCGGCGAGGCGATCGAGCAGATCCGCGCCGCCAGGGCGCGCGGCCTCCGCATCCTGGCCGAGACCTGCCCGCAATATCTGTTCCTCACCATCGACGACCTGGGCGGCCCCGGCGCG
The DNA here is from genome assembly GCF_041650655.1 of Zavarzinia sp. GTDB lineage: Bacteria > Pseudomonadota > Alphaproteobacteria > Zavarziniales > Zavarziniaceae > Zavarzinia. Next base: position 21,253 of record NZ_JBAZKR010000007.1, on the reverse strand, counting down.
CAGGGCATGAAATGCATCTGCTCGCCCCCGCCGCGCGACAAGGCCAACCAGGAACTGGTCTGGCGCGCCCTGGCCGACAATACGTTCGACATCCTGTCGTCCGACCACGCGCCCTTCAGTTTCGACGATGCCGCCGGCAAGCAGCGCCGCGGTCCGGACACCCCCTTCACCCATGTCCCGAACGGCGTGCCGGGGATCGAGACGCGGATGCCGCTGCTCTTTTCCGAAGGCGTGCTCAAGGGCCGGATCGGCCTTTCCCGCTTCGTCGCCCTGACCTCGGCCAATGCGGCGCGGATTTACGGCCTGCCGCGCAAGGGCTCGCTCGCCGTCGGCGCCGATGCCGACATCGTGATCTGGGATCCGGAACGCGAGGTGATGATCACCAACGGCAGGCTGCACCACCGGGCCGACTATACGCCCTACGAGGGCCGCATGGTGACCGGCTGGCCAGCAGTGGTGCTGTCCCGCGGCACCGTGGTCTGCCGCGACGGCGCCCTGCTCGCCCGCCCCGGCCAGGGCCGCTTCCAGGCCCGCAGCCGGCCACTCACGCCAGCCACCGGCGGCGCCGCGGACGGCTATCGAGGCCGGCCCCGGGGGTGACGGGCTCAGAAGAAGGCCTGGATCCCAGTCTGCGCGCGGCCGAGGATCAGGGCGTGGCGCATGATGTGGTAACCGATCTGGATATCATTGCCGCCGTGCATGTCGCGGGCCGTGCGGACGATGTCCAGTGCCTTGCCGCAATTGTTGCGCTTCACGATCGAGACCATCTCGGACGCCAGTTGCCCTTCGTCGAACAGCCGCCCGACGCCGAGCGAGGCCTGCAGCCCGAGGGCGATTTCGGTCTGCATGTCGGCGAATTTCTTCTGGAAGAGCTGGGTGCCGGCCAGCGGACGGCCGAACTGCTTGCGGTCCAGGCCGTAGCGCATGGTGCCCAGCAATCCTCGGCGGCCCCGAGCGCCCCCCAGGAAATGTTGATGTGAGTCCAGAAAACTGGATCGTTTGAAGTTAGAGTTTTTCCGGTCTGTTTTCTCTTAGGCGGGAGGAGCAGAAGACCTGAAGCAGGGGGTGGACGGTGTGCCGGCGAGCCGTCCGAACGATGTCTGGGCGATGGACTTCGTGCATGACCAGCTGGCGACGGGCCGGAAGATGTCGTGGCGACGCTGGAAAGGGTCTGCGCCCGGGCAAGCCGACGGACAATGCCTTCATCGAGGCGCTCAACGGCCGGTTCCGGAGCGAGTGCCTGAACGCGCACTGGTTCCTTTCGCTTGCCGATGCGGAAAAGATGGAGGCTTGGCTCAAGTCCTACAACGAGGATCGGCCCCATGGGCGATCGGGCACAAGGTGCCGTTCCTGCTGCAAAATCCCGGTGGCGCAACCAGCCCGCCACCGCGATGAAGCCCGAAAACTCTAACTTCGGGCGGCCCAAAATTGGGGCCCAGATCAGTCCAGACGAATGAAATTTGTTTGGCGCCTGAAAGAAAAACCGAGAAATATCAGAAGTGAATCCCATATATTACTTATATCAAATTCGATATTTTGCGCCCGTTTTCGGGATCTGACACGGAGGCCGACGTGATTGTTCGGGCTGAAAACAAAAATCCGGGCGAGCCGGTGGTCGCCGCTGAAGCCGGAAACGGCCGGGTGCGGGCGATCCTGATCGACTATCAGCGACCCGTCGTCTGGCGCAGCCTGACGCAGTTGGCGATCTCGCTGGCGCTGTTCCTGGCCTTCGAGGTGGCGCTCTACGCCACTTTCGGCATCTCCTACTGGCTGACCCTGGCGCTGGCCGTGCCGGCCGCAGCCATGGTGGTGAAGCTGTTCATCATCCAGCACGACTGCGGCCACGGCGCCTTCATGCCGAGCGCACGCGGCAACGACCTGATCGGTCATCTCTGCAGCCTGGCGACCTTCACACCCTATCTGCATTGGCGCCGCCAGCATGCCGGGCACCATGCGGTCTGGAACGATCTCGACCGCCGCGACAGCGGGGTGGACCTCTATTCGGTCTGCATCACCCTCGATGAATACCAGGCCCTGTCGCCCTGGGGCCGGCGGCGCTATCGGCTGATGCAGCATCCCCTGCTGGCCCTTGTGCTGTTGCCGCCGTTGATCTTCCTCGTGGTCTATCGCTTCGCCTTCGACACGCCGGCGAGTTGGTGGCGCGAGAGGCGCAGCGTCCATCTGACCAACGCCGCTCTGCTGCTGCTCTACGGCGGGCTCGGCCTGGTCTTCGGTTTCGGCACCGTGGCCGCCGTGCAGTTGCCGGTGATCGCCATGGCCGCGCTGGTCGGTGTCTGGCTGTTCTCGTCGCAGCATCGCTTCGAGCATGTGGTCTGGCGCCGCCATGCCGACTGGGATGCGACGACGGCGGCGCTCCGAGGCAGTTCCTTCCTGAAGCTGCCGCGCTTCTTCGATTGGGTGACCGGCCATATCGGCTTCCACCACATCCATCACCTGAGCGCCCGCGTGCCCAATTATCGCCTGCGCGCCGCCCACGAGGCCCTGGCGCCGGTGACCGAACTGGCGCCGCCGCTCGGCTTCCTGCGCTCGCTCGGTGCCTCGCGCTTCGCCGTCTGGGACGAAGCCAACGGCCGCATGATCCGCTTTCCCCACTGAGGGGCCCGCCTGCAGACGCCCGCACAGTCGTTCGGTCGCTGAAACCAACCATCGGAGACCGATCATGGCTGCCAAGGATATCAAGTTTCACGGCGACGCCCGCGACCGCCTGCTGCGCGGGGTGGAAATCCTCGCCGACGCGGTGAAGGTGACCCTCGGGCCCAAGGGGCGGAACGTCGTCATCGCAAAGGGCTACGGCCCGCCGCGCATCACCAAGGACGGCGTCACCGTGGCCCGCGAGATCGACCTCGCCGACCGCTTCGAGAACATGGGCGCACAGATGGTGAAACAGGTCGCGACCCGCAGCAGCGACATGGCCGGCGACGGCACCACCACGGCGACCGTGCTGGCCCAGGCGATCCTGCGCGAGGGGGCGAAGGCGGTCGCCGCCGGGCTCGACCCGATGGAGCTGAAGCGCGGCATCGACATGGCCGCGGCGGCCGCGGTGGCCGAGATCGCACGCCTGTCCCGCAAGGTCTCGACCAGCGCCGAGATCGCCAATGTCGGCCGCATCTCGGCCAACGACGACCGCGAGATCGGCGACCTGCTGGCGAGCGCCATGGAAAAGGTCGGCCGGGAAGGCGTGATCACCGTCGAGGAAGGCAAGTCCCGCGAGACCACCCTCGACACGGTCGAGGGCATGAGTTTCGACCGGGGCTATGTCTCGCCCTATTTCGTCACCGATGCCGAGAAGATGGCGGCCATCCTCGATCAACCCTACATCCTGCTGCATGAGCAGAAGCTGCCCGGCATCCAGGCCCTGTTGCCGCTCCTCGAGCTGGTCGCCAAGAGCGGCCGCCCCTTGCTGGTGGTGGCCGAGGACATTGCCGGCGAGGCGCTGGCGACCCTGGTGGTGAACCGCTTGCGCGGCAGCCTGAAGGTCGTCGCGGTCAAGGCCCCGGGCTACGGCGACCGCCGGCGTGCCATGCTGGACGACATGGCCGTGGTCACCGGGGGCGAAGTGATCACCCAGGACCTCGGCACCAAGCTCGAGAATGTCACCCTGGCCATGCTCGGCCAGGCCCGCATGGTCCGGGTCGACAAGGAGAAGACGCTGATCGTCGACGGCGCGGGCGACAAGACCGCCATCGCGGCCCGCTGCGCCCAGCTCCGCCGCCAGATCGAGGATGCGGACTCGGACTATGACCGCGAGAAACTGCAGGAACGCCTGGCGAAACTCGCCGGCGGCGTCGCCGTCATCAGCATCGGCGGCGGCAGCGAAACCGAGGTGAAGGAGCGGGGCGACCGGGTCGACGATGCCCTGCACGCCACCCGCGCCGCGGTCGAGGAGGGCATCGTCGCCGGCGGCGGCGTCACCCTGCTCTATGCCGGCAAGGCGCTGGACGGGCTCAACCCGGCCAATGCGGACCAGAAAGTCGGCATCGACATCATCCGCCGTGCGCTCCAGGCGCCGGCCCGCCAGATCCTGCTCAATGCCGGCGAGGAAGCTTCGATCATCGTCGGCAAGCTGCTCGAGGCCGGCGACACCACCCGCGGCTTCGATGCCCAGGCGGGCGCCTTCGTCGACATGATCGCGGCCGGCATCGTCGACCCGGCCAAGGTCGTGCGCCTCGCCCTGCAGGGGGCGGCCTCCATCGCCGGCCTGATGATCACCACCGAAGCCCTGATCGCCGAAAAAGTGGCCGACACCGAGGATCTGGCGGCCTGACAGGAAGGCCGCCGGTCAACGCCCGGCGGCCGAACGGTAGAAGAAGAACTTCGCCACCTCGACCAGCCCGAGGTAGAGCACTGTGGTGCCGAACAGATAGGCGAAGAACAGCGGCGGCGGCGCCACGAAGCCGAACCAGCGGCCGAGCCCCAGAAAGGGCAGGGCGATCGCGACGGCGACCGCCCCCGCCGCCATCGCGGCCAGCAACGGGTGCGGCCGGCTTCGGAACAGCCGGCGCCGGGTCCGGATGGCGAAGACCACCAGCACCTGGGTGGTGATCGATTCGATGAACCAGCCGGTCTGGAACAGGGCCTCGCCCGCGCCGAACAGATGCAGCAGGGCATAGAAGGTCAGGAAATCGAAGACCGAACTGAGCGGCCCGAAGACCAGCATGAAGCGCTCGATCAGGCGGACGTCCCAGGTCACGGGCTCGGCCGTCGCCTCTGCGTCGACCCGGTCGAAGGGGATGGCGATTTCCGAGACGTCGTAGAGCAGGTTGTTCAGCAGGATCTGAATCGGCAGCATAGGCAGGAAGGGCAGGAACAGCGCGGCGCCCGCCATGCTGAACATGTTGCCGAAATTCGAGCTCGATCCCATCAGCGCATATTTGGAGACGTTGCGCACCGTGCCGCGGCCGCAGACGATCGCGTCATGGATGACCGAAAGATCGTGTTCGAGCAGGATCAGGTCTGCCGCCGCCCGGGCGACATCGGCGGCACCGTCGACCGAGATCCCGACATCCGCGGCATGCAGCGCCGGTGCATCATTGATGCCGTCGCCCAGGAAGCCGACGACATGACCCGTCCGCTTCAGTGCCAGCAAGATCCGATGCTTCTGCTGCGGGTTGACCCGGCAGAACAGGTTGACCTGCGGCAACCGGCCGATCAGCGCCTCGTCCGACAGATGCGCGAGCTGGTCGCCGGTCAAGACGCCGGTGATCGGCACGCCGATCTCGGCGAAGACGTGGCGGGTTACCTGTTCGTTGTCGCCGGTGAGCACCTTCACGGCGACCCCGGCCGCAGCCATGGCCTGGATCGTCGCCCCGGCGCTCGCCTTGGGCGGATCGAGGAAGACGGCGAAGCCCGAGAAGACGAGTTCGCTCTCGTCGGTGATCGCCGCCGTGTCGTGGCTGGCGTCGACCGGCCGGCTGGCGATGCCCAGAGCCCGGAAGCCCTGGGCGCCGAGCCCGTCCAAGGTCGCGGCGAAAGCCCGCCGCGTCTCGTCGTCGAGCGGTTTCTCCTCCCCAGCGGCGTTCTCGTAGCGGCCGGAGAGCCGCAGCAGGTCTTCCGGCGCCCCCTTGACGATCAGGCGGCGGCCGGCCTCGTGCTCGACGAGGATCGAGACGCGCCGACGCTCGAAATCGAAGGGTACTTCGTCGATTTTCTTCCAGTCCGCCATGTCGAAGGGATGGGCGGCGACGATCGCCTCGTCGAGCGGACTCTTCATGCCGCTCTCGAAATGGCTGTTGATGCAGGCATAGGCATAGGCCCGCCGGCTTTCCGCGCCGGTGCCGTCCATGACGCGCATCAGCTTGATCGTGGCTTCGGTCAGTGTGCCGGTCTTGTCGGTGCACAGCACATTCATGGCGCCGAGGTCGTGGATCGCCGTGAGACGCTTCACGATCACTTTCCGCCGGGCCAGGTCCATCGCCGCGCGAGCCAGCGTCACGGTCACGATCATCGGCAGAAGCTCGGGCGTCAGGCCGACGGCGAGGGCCAGCGCGAACATCAGCGATTCCAGCGCCGGCCGGCCGAAGGAGATGTTGACCACCAGGACGAACAGCACCATGAGGATGGTGAAGCGCATGATCAGCATACCGAAGCGATGAATGCCGACGGCGAAGGCGGTGGCCGGAGGCTTTTCCGCCAGGCTGGTGGCGAGATGGCCGAGCGCCGTTGCCGCGCCGGTCCGGCAGACGACGATGCTGGCCGTGCCGCTGATCACCGAGGTGCCGGAAAACACCGTGTTCGAGGCCCCGGCCGGGCTCTCGGCGCCAAGGGCGGTATCGGTCGCCTTTTTTTCGGCCGGATAGGGCTCGCCCGTGAGCAGGGCCTGGTTGACGAAGAGGTCGCGACTTTCGATCAGCCGGGCATCCGCCGGCACCAGGTCGCCGGCGATCAACTCGACGATGTCGCCCGGTACCAGCTGGTCGATCGGGACGGAGTGGAAGGCCCCGTCCCGTCGCACCGTCGCCCGGACAGCGACGGAACGGCGCAGCGCCTCGACCGCGCTCTGGGCGCGGGTTTCCTGCACGAAGTCGAGCGCCATGCTCATCATCACGATGGCCACGACGACGAGGAAACTGGACACGTCGCCGGTTGCGGCGGAGAGGCCGCTGGCGACCAGCAGGATGATCACCAGCGGATTGCGGAAACGGGACAGGAACTGGAGCCAGAGCGGCGGGCGCCCTTCGGCCGCGGCGGTATTGAGGCCGTGGATCGCCTGCCGCGACCGCACATCGGCGTCGGCGAGGCCCGCCGGCGTCGTTCCCAGTCGTGTCAGCAGACGGTCGAGCGGTTCCTGCCAGATCTCTTCGGTGGGCGACCGTCCCGCGTCCTCATGGCCAGGGCCGGCCTCCATCGGTGATCGTCCTTCCATGTGACGCGGCTCATTGTAGCGCGAATGAAGCAACGGCCGAACGGCATTCATGGTCGGGACAAGGGTATTTCCAGCCCCTCGGGCGTGTCGACGAGCGGCGTGCCAAACCCGGCGCAGAGCGACACCATGCGTGCCTTGATCGCCTCGAGGGATCGTCCCCTGGCGAGGCTGAGCGGGGCGGAATGGATGCGCACCGGCACCAAGTCGAGCCGCACGGGCCTGCCGGCCTCGACGTCGAGCTGGAAGACGAAGGAGGTGATCGTGGCGCGGAAGGGGAACTTCCAATAGTCGTCGATCACATTGCCCGTGTCGTAGAGGATGACGCCCTGGCCGTGGCGTTCGACCGCCTGGACGACATGGGCGGAATGGCCGTGGATGACATCGACGCCGCGTTCGACCGCGGCATGGGCGAAGCGGCGAAACGACCGGGGCGGCGACAGGCGCATGTTGGGACCCCAGTGCAAGGACAGCACGACGAGGCCGGCGCCGGCTTGGCGCAATGCGCGCACCGACCGTTCGACCCATTGGAGTTGCTCCGGCCCATCGGTCATCTCGATGTAGTTGGTGCCCGGCCGGTCCGGGGCGGCGGCGAAGTCCCGCATGTTGTCGGTGGCGGCCATCAGGCCGACCGTCAGTCCGGGGAGTTCGAGGATGGCCGGCGCCGCCGCCTCGGTGGCGTCGCGGCCGGCGCCGGTGTGGCCGATGCCGGCAGCGTCGAGGGCGCTCATCGTGTCGAGCAGGCCGGCTTCGCTGAAATCCAGCATATGGTTGTTGGCGAGGCAAACGAAACGGACGTTGCCGCACTGAAGAATGCGGACGGCGTCCGGATCGGCCCGGAAGTGGAAGGCCTTCCAACTTCGCCGCCAGCGCGTGTCGCTGTTGGTGATGGGGCCCTCCAGATTGGCGATCACCGCATCGGCCCGGCCCAGCATGGGCAGGACATCGCCCCAGAACCATTCCGGCGGGTGGTCGCGCAGCGCCCGGCTCACCCCCCGGCCCAGCATCAGGTCTCCGAGGAATATCAGTCTCGCTGATTTTCTCATGCCGCGTCGCCCGCCGTGGAGAGTCGTGTCGGAGATTAACTCAAAAGGCTCCCCAAACCGTGGCGAATGCCGTCTCGAGCAGCAGGAAGGCGGCCAGACAGGCGATGCCGAGCAACAGTCCGTCCCTTTCGAGGTCGGCGAAGGAGATCAGCGTGATCGCCAGTGCCGGGGCGATGCCGGTCAACGGGATCGGTGACAGCATCGTGACGCCCAGGAGGAGCATAACCAGGCCCGTGATCCGCCGGGTCGTCCCGGCGGGCGGGCGCCAGCGGGGATGGACCAGTTTTTCCAGAAAGCGGGCCGCCGGAATGGCGCGGCGGAGCAAAGCGACGAAGGGGCGCGATTCGCCCTGCATTCCGGGTTCGCCCCGCGTTCCGGCTGGACCGCCTGAGCCTGTCGGCGACATGCGGCCTATCGGTGGCCAGTCTTCGCAACGGGTCGGTAGTTTGTCACGGGGCCGGCGGAGCCTCGACCGGGTCGTCGGAAATTTGCGGGCGTCGAATCCGTCTTGTGAACGGTAAGGTAATGACACGCTCAACGGCATCGTGGGATGGGGGCTATCGTGACCACGCTCGGCATTCGTCATCGGACGGCCTACCGCTACCAGTCGCCGGTCGCGCTGGGGCCTCATCGGCTGATGCTCCGCCCGCGGGAGAGCCGCGAACTGCGCCTGTGCGCCTTCGAGGTCGAGGTCACGCCGGTCGCCAGCCTCGCCTGGGCCAATGACGTCTTCGGCAATGTCGTGGCGACGGCCTATTTCCAGGGGCTGACCGATCACTTGGAAATCCTCTGCCGGTCGACGATCGAACTCGACGCGGTGGCCTGGCCGGTGTTCGACATCGATGCGGCCGCGATCCACTATCCCTTTCGCTATTCGGCCGACGAGGTGATCGATCTCGGCGCCCTGGCTGTTGCAGGCCATCCGGACCCGACGGGCCGGTTGCGCGCCTGGGCCGGCAGCTTCGTTCGCGGCAATCCGACGGATACGCTGGCGCTGCTCAAGGACATGTGCACGGGGATCTCGGCCTGGATCTCCTATCAGGACCGGGACGACGAGGGCACCCAGGCACCGCTGGAAACCCTCGACCGGGGCTGGGGATCGTGCCGTGACTTCGCCCTGCTCTTCGTCGAGGCGGTGCGCAGCCTGGGTTTCGGCGCGCGCATCGTCTCGGGTTACCTGGACAATTCGCGGTCGGGCAATGCCGGCGCGGTGGGGGGCGGCTCGACCCACGCCTGGGCCGAGGTCTATGTGCCGGGCGCCGGCTGGATCACCTTCGATCCGACCAACCGCAGCGTCGGTGGCCTCAATCTGATCCCGGTCGCGGTCGGCCGCGACATTCGTCAGGTGATGCCGGTCGCAGGCAGCTTTGTCGGCGCCGCCGGCGCCTTCCTGGAGATGACGGTCGACGTGCAGGTGGCCCCCGCCCCGGCCTTCGTCGGGGACTGACCGCCGAGGCGAGCGTCAGGGGTTCTTCCTGCCAGTGGCAATCGATCTGTACGCATGAGTGAAGTGGGAACGCCGGACTGTCCGCGAAGCCGGGCGATCGCCTGAAGGCCTCCCCGCGCTCAGTACTGCGCGTGCAGCACCCGCTGGCCGACGACGTCGACATGGGCCGCGTCGCTGGCCGGCGCCAGCTTCCGTTCGGAGAATTTGAGTTGCAGGAGCTGCCCGTCGTCGGTGAGCAGTTCGACATCCGGGCGGCCGAAGAGGCCGGCCAGCGCCGCGCTGGGAAGCCTGATCTCGCCGCAACGGGTGATTTCGCCCGATTTCTGGGCGTAACTGTCGAAATCATAGGTGGCGCGGACGACGTCCGCGCCGGCACATTTCAGGATACCGCTGCCGGTCGTGCCACCGAGATAGCGCATGAGAAACCTCCTTGGACCGTGAGGGCGGGGGATCACGACGGCGGGATCTGGCTGTCGGCTTCGAGCGCCGAGGCCAGTTCCGTCGGATCGACCGTGACCACCTGGCGGGCCCGGCTGGTGACCGACAGAGCCGGCACATGCAGCATGGTGGCGATCCGCTGGAAGGCGACGAAGGACACGCCCAGGATCTGCTCTTCGTCCGTCACCAAGCGATAGGTTCCCGCCGGGTATAGGCCCTCGAGCGCAGTGAGGGTGAAGGGACGGGTGAAGGTGACCGAGCTTTCGGTGGTGCGGGTCGACATGGCGCCCTCCCGCCTCAGTGCTTCTTCTTCGGCGGGCTGACCGGGGTGGACGAGCCCTTGCTCAGCAGGCCCGAAGTCTCGGCCACCGGTGCCGGCCTGACGGCCTTGGGTTTCTTGGCTTCACGATTGCCGCGTTTCTGGGCCTTGGCCATGGAAAATCTCCTGTGCACCGGGTCGGTGCTGTCGAACGAAAATATTGCGGCGAACTGCCGCTCTGCGCACCGTCGTGACCCTGTCGGGTCCTCGGGTGTCATCGAATTTTGAAGAAATCGTCACAGCGATATTAGCACGATCGGCGGTCGATCGCCGCGTCTGCAGAAATTTATTTGATCGATTTCAATAATTTCTTTTCCAGCCACCTTGATCAGTGAAGAGGCGCCGGGTTCGCGTCAGTCAGACGAGACCGATGTCGTCATTGGCCAGGGCGAACAGGAGCACGGCCAGGCGAGTTCGCGCATCATGGCCGCGGCCGCGCCGAAATCTGCCAGCGTCAGTGCGCAGCCCCGCCAGCACGCCTTGCCCCCGTCGACGCCGCAGCGACAGGATCGACAGACGGCGCCGCCACAATAGCGCATCCCGCAGTTCGGTTTCCGGTTGCCGACGAGAAACATCGGATGGTGCAGCGGACCGGGCCGACTCGGTTCTCTGATGAGAATCGCGATTTGAAGCGGCGGCACGACCCCGCAGGCAATTCTTGTCCGCTTGATGTCGACCGCTGCCCCCACTGTAGGCGTCAGATCTCTGGTCTGTTGCGGGGGCAGGATTTCATTTGGACTTGCTGTTCAGCGCGGCCGCGTAGCGGTCAGTCGGAAGCTTTGCTGTGCATTCGGCTTGTCCGTGGGCGCACGGCCCCCTCGCTGCGATGATGCGTCTTTCCGCTCCAGATGGAGGCTCGGCCCCAAGGCGTCGCATGGTGGCGGCACCGCCCAAGCCGTCACCTTTGCCGCGGACCATTGCCTGCCCATCGACACGCGATGAGGAGGCCGCCATGACCGAGGCCGAACGCCAGCGCATCATCGAAAACGTGATTACCGACTGCGGTCCCCTGGTGGCAGCCTTGGGCGAGCCCTTGCTGGTGGTGCCCTATTCGGGCGATTGAGGCCCTGGTGTTACCAGGCGGCCACCGCCCCGTCGCTGCGCGGATCGGTGGCGCCTTCGATCACGCCGTCGGCATGGCGGACCAGGGCGCCGGCATGGCCCATGGTCTCGGTGAAATCGGCCGTCAATTCGACCGCATGGCCGGCGGCCCGCAGCGCCGCCACCACCTCGGCCGGGACGCGGGATTCGAGCTTCAGGGAAACGCTGTCCTCGCCCCAGGTCCGGCCGAGCAGCCAGCGCGGCGCCGTCACCGCCTGCTGCAATTCCTGGCCGAAGAAGGCATAGCGGGAGAAGACCGCGGCCTGGGTCTGCGGCTGGCCCTCGCCCCCCATGGTGCCATAGACCATGGTGCGGCCGTCGTCGAAGCGGGCCAGCGCCGGATTGAGCGTGTGGAAGGGCAATCGGCCGGGCGCCAGCACCCGAGGCCCCGCCCCGTCGAGGGCGAAGGAACAGCCGCGGTTCTGCCAGTTGAGCCCGCTTTCCGGCAGGACCAGGCCGGAGCCGAATTCGAAATAGATGCTCTGGATATAGGAGGCGACGGCGCCGTGACGGTCGACCGCGCCCATCCAGGTGGTGTCACCGGCCGAGGGCGGCGCCGGCCAGGGCAGAGCCCGCGCCGGATCGATCCGCGCCGCCAGCCGGTCCAGCACTTCGGGCGCGAGGAGATCGCCCGGCGCGACCGTCATCGCCGCCGGATCGCCGACATGGCGGTCGCGCAGCAGAAAGGCCTGTTTGGTCGCCTCGACGAGACCGTGGATGTGCTCGAAGCCTTCCGCGGCCGTGACGCCCAGGCGATCGAACAGGGCGAGGATCAGCAGCGAGGCGACACCCTGGGTCGGCGGCGGCTGGTTATAGAGCGTGGCGCCGCCGACGCGGACCGACAGGGGCGCGCCCGTCCAGGCGCGATAGGCGGCGAGATCGCCGGCCGTCACCGGCGCGCCCAGGCGGGCGAGATCGGCGGCGATGCCGGTCGCCAGGCGGCCGCGATAGAAATCGTCCAGCCCTGCTTCCGCCAGGCGGCGCAGGGTGGCGGCGATCGCCGGGCGCTTCAGGACGGCACCGACGGCGGGCACCGCGCCCCGGTCGAGGAAGGTCTCGGCGAAACCCGGCTGGTCGCGCAACCCGTCGAGCTTGGCCGTGGTGGTCTCGTGCTGGCTGCGGGTCACCACATAGCCGTCCTCGGCATGGGCGATCGCCTCTTCGAACAGGCGGCCGAGGGGCAGGCGGCCGCCCCAGGCGGCACTGACGTCGAGCGCGGCGCGCCAGCCCTCGACCGCCGCGGCAACCGTGTTGGCCGCGAGCGGCCCGCGCCAGGGAATGGTGGAATGGCCGGCGTCACGGTAGAGCGCCGGGCTCGCCAGGCTGCCGGCCGGCCCTGCGGCGCTGATCGCTACCGGCGCGGCCCCCGGGGCCGCCACCAGCCAGAAACCGTCGCCGCCGATCCCGGTCATATGGGGATAGACGACGGTCAGGGTCGCCGCCATGGCGACCACCGCCTCGATCGCCGTGCCGCCCTCGCGCAGCACGGAAAGCCCCGCCTGGCTCGCCAGATGATGCGGCGCGGTTACCATGCAGCGCCTGCTGCGCGGCGTGTTCAGCATGACGATGCCCGATCTTTCACGGCCGTCAGGGTTGCAGGACGATCCGGCCGAGGGTGGCGCCGGCCTCCAGCGCGGCCAGGCCTTCCTCGTAACGGTCGAGCGGCAGGCTGCGGTCGATCACCGATTTGACCGCGCCGCGCGCCACCAGGTCCACGATGTCATAGGCATCCTGCAGGGTCGAGCCGACCGAGCCCAGAACCTTGATCTCGCGCACCAGGATCTCGACCGGGTGGACGTCCAGCCGGTCGGCCGAATAGCCGATCAAGACGTAGCGCCCGCGCCGCCGCAGCATGGCGACCGAAGCCTTCATGGTGGCGGCGATGCCGACCAGTTCGAAGACCACGTCGGCGCCGCCGCCGGTCAGGTCGATCACCCGGGCGGCGACATCCTTTTCGACCGCCGCATCGATCACATGTTCGGCGCCGAGGGAGGCGGCGAGTGCCAGCCGCTCCGCCCCGAGGCCGATGGCGATCACCCGGCCGCCCGCGACCTTGGCATATTGCGCCAACGCCAGGCCGACGCCGCCGGCGCCGTGGACGACGACCCAATCGCCCGGCGCGATCTCCGCCATCTTACCGGCATGCACCGCCGTCGTGCCGGCGCAGCCCATCGGGGCGATCTCGGCCAGGGAGACATGAGCGGGCACCGGCACGCAGTTCCGCGCCCGCACCACCATCATCTCGGCATAGCCGCCGTCCGTCGTGAAGCCCGGCTGGCCGACGCAGGCGGGGCACAGATGCTCGTCGCCCGAACGGCAATATTCGCAGCGCCCGCACCCCTCGTAATAATAGACCAGGACGCGCTCGCCCACCGTAATGCCGGTGGTATCAGGCCCCAGCGCCTCGACGGTGCCGGCGATTTCGTGCCCCATGGTGAAGCCGCTCTTGCCGAGGTTGAGCAGGCCGTCGCGGAAATGCAGTTCGGTGTGGCACATGCCGCAGGCGGCGATGCGCAGCAGCACCTGGCCCGGGCCGGGCTTCGGCACTTCGACCGACTGCATCTCGAACGGCCGCCCCGGCCCCAGATAACGCACCGCCCGCATCGCCATCGCTCGACCCCACACAGACACAGAACATATGTATACATAAAACCGAAGTTCTTCCCCTCCGGCAAGATCCAGATCGACGTCGGACAGCGAATTTTCCGCATTTCCGCCGGGGCGGCGCCAGGCGAAATTCCGAATTGCCGTGCGGGATATGATGTGTGTATACACAAAGGATATGGTGACGGGATCCGCGATGTATGCTTTCGACCCAGGGGCGCTGCACCTCGCCCGTGAATTCCGCGCCCGGCCGATCGGCCGGCGCAGCCCGGAACTGGAACGCCTGCTGACCCTCATGCGCGGCGAGCCGATGGCCGGGAAATATTGCGTGATCTGCACCAGGCCGCACGAGCAATGGGTGCTCGCCCGCCTTTCCGGCATCCGCGGCGTGCCGCCGACCCTGATGGAAAACCACGTCTATCACTCCATCGAAGAGGCGGAGTGGGAGGTCTTCAAGCTGCGCTGGCAGCGGCTCGGCGGCGGCGACCTCGACGCCGCGCTGGCGGCGGACGAGCAGGAGAACGCGCGATGAAAACGATCGTCGGCTACAGCGACGAGATCAGCGTCGAGCCGGGCCAGGCCATCTCCTTCATGATCAGCAGCGAGAAGGGCCTGCCCTTCGAAGCACGCGTGGTGCGCCTGATCCACGGCGACACCAATCCGGCCGGCCCGGGCTACCGCGAGGAAGCGGTGCCGGGCGCCGCCGATGGCACCTATCCCGGCACAAGGCGGCCGATCCACGCCGGCTCCTGCGCCCTGATCCCGGCGGGCGCCACGCCCTGGAACCTGGACAGTTTCACCTTCCAGGCGATGATCTGGCCGACCCGCCCCGACGGTGGCCGCCAGGTGATCGCCAGCCTGCGCGACGGCGCCGCCGGCTTCGAACTGGCGATCGACGAGGCGGGCCACTTGGTCGGCCGGATCGAGCGGGCTGGCATGGAAGCCCTGGTCCTGACCGGCGAGCGGCCGTTGCTGGCGCGCCGCTGGTATCTCGTCGCCCTGTCCTTCGACGGGACGAGCGGCGAGGCGCGCCTGCTGCAACACCCCCGCAAGACCGAAGCCCTGATCCGCGACGATGCCGCGGCGGAAGGCGCTGGCACGCCGGGCGGCCTCGGCCTCGGCGGCGGAACCCTCGTGCTCGCCGCACGGGCGGCGCAGGCGCGGCCCCATGAAGCCCATTACAACGGCAAGATCGACAGCCCCCGCCTCTATGCGCGGGCGATGGAACTGGTCGATTTTCCGCCGACTGCCCAATTGGGCCTGCATACGCCCGGCCTCGCCGGTGCCTGGGACTTCTCGCAGGACATCGGCGGCATCAGTTTCGCTGACCGTTCCGCCTTCGAGCGCGGCGGCAGCCTGCACCAGCTCCCGACCCGGGCCCTCACGGGTTACGACTGGCGCGAGGAGACGCGCTGCTTCCGCGACGCGCCGGAGCAATACGGCGCCGTCCATTTCCACGACGACGACATCTATGACGCCGGCTGGCCCGCCGACGTGACCTGGACGGTACCGGAAGGCCAGGCCAGCGGCCTTTACGCCCTTCACGTCACGACCGCGGAGGACGAGGATTACATCCCCTTCGTGATCCGCCCCGGCGCTGCCTCGCCCCGGGCCAAGGTGCTGTTCCTGGTGCCGACCGCGAGCTATCTCGCCTATGGCAACGAGCATCTGGCGGTCGATGCCGCGCTGGCCGAGCGGGCGCACGACATATTGACCGTGTTCAACGCGAACGATGTCTTCCTGATGGAACACCGCGAATATGGCGGCTCGCTCTACGACACCCATTCGGACGGCAGCGGCATCTGCTATTCCTCGCGGCTGCGCCCGCTGCTCAACATGCGGCCCAAATATCAGTCGTGGCTCGGCGGCTCCGGCTCCGCGCTGTGGCAACTCAATGCCGACACCCATCTGCTCGACTGGATGGAGCACGAGGGCATCGCCTACGACTGCATCACCGACGAGGACCTGGACCGCGACGGCGTCGCCGCCCTCGCCCCCTACCCTTGCGTGATGACCGGGACCCATCCCGAATATTATTCGACCCGGATGTGGGACGCGCTCGAAGCCTATAAGGCGCGGGGCGGCAGCTTCATGGCCATGGGCGGCAATGCCTTTCACGCCAGGATCGCCTATCACCCGAGCCTGCCCGGGGTGATGGAAGTGCGCCGCGCCGAGATCGGCAATGGCTGGATGTGCGCCCCGGGCGAGGGCTTCCACGCCTTCACCGGCGAATACGGCGGTCTGTGGCGGCGCATCGGCCGTATGCCGCAGACCATGGCCGGCACCGGCTTCGCCGGCCAGGGCTTCGACATCTCGTCCTATTTCCGGCGCAACCCGGACAGTTACGCGCCGCGCGCCTCCTTCATCTTCGAAGGCGTCGAGGACGAGATCATCGGCGATTTCGGCCTGATCGGCGGCGGCGCCGCCGGCATCGAGCTGGACCGCGCCGACTATGCGATGGGCACGCCGCCCCACGCCCTGATCCTGGCGACGTCCGAGAACCACACCAGCATCTACATGCTCTCGACCTGCGAGATGTATATCAACATCCCGGGGCTCGACGCGACCCAATGCCCGCAGGTCCATGCCGACCTCGTCTTCTACGAGACGCCGGCCGGCGGCGGCGTGTTCAGCACGGGCTCGATCGCCTGGGCCGGCAGCCTGTCGCACCGGGATTACGACAACAACATCGCCCGCATCACCGGTAATGTCCTGCGCCGCTTCGCCCTGGGGGGGAGATTTCCGGTTGCAGCGACGGCGCCGGCTGCGACAATCGGGGATTAGGCATTGCTGCGTTCGAGGGGGGCTCGATGCAATCGACGGCCAGGACACGCATGAAGAAGCGCAAGGTGCCGACGCTCGCCAGCATCATTCAGGCCCGTCTGCTCGAAGAGATCACCCAGTCGAAGATCCAGCCCGGCACCCGCCTGGAAGAGATCGAGCTGGCCGAACGCTACCAGGTCTCGCGCACGCCGGTGCGCGAGGCGCTGCGCCAGCTCTCGGCCATGGGGATGCTGAAGGTGACGCCGCGGCGCGGCGCCATCGTGGTCGACCAGTCGGCCAACAACGGCCTGCAGGAGACGCTGGAGGTCATCGCCGAACTGGAGGCGGCGGCGGCGCGTTTCGCGGCCAAGCGCATGAGCGCCGACGACCGCGCCCGCCTCGCCACCATCCACGGCGAAATGAGCCTGATCGTGGAGGCGGAGGACGTGGTCGCCTTCGACCGCAAGAACGGCGAATTGCACCACCACATCCATCTGTGCGCCGGCAACGGCCTGCTGCTCGATTCGATCTCGCAGATGCGGGTCCGCATCGTGCCCTATACCCGCGCCGAATATATGAGCCAGCACAGCCGCATCGTCACCTCGCACCGCGAACACGATGCCTTCGTGCAGGCGATCCTGCGCAGCGACAGCGAGCTCGCCTATCACGCCATGCGTTTCCACGTGATGCATGCCGGCGAGCTGGACGAGGACCTGGAAGCCCGCCTGAACCGCTGAAGGCGGGATTGGCACGCCCCTTGCTGGTGCAATGGCGCCACCGTGTATACCTGCGCACAGGCAGGCCGGTGGCGAGAGAAGCACCAACAAGGACAAAGCCATGGCAACCATCGATTTCGACCAGGGCCTGTTCGGCCGCCTGCGTGCGGCCGCCGGGATCGAATGGCAGCGATATGTCAACCACCCCTTCGTCAAGCAACTGGGCGCCGGCACCCTGCCCGAAGCCTGCTTCAAGCGTTTCCTCTCGCAGGACTATCTGTTCCTGATCCATTTCGCCCGCGCCTACGGCCTGTCGGTCTACAAGAGCCGGACGCTGAGCGACATCCGGTCGGCGGCCTCGGGCCTCGAAGCGATCCTCTTCGAAACGCCCCTTCACGTGACCTATTGCACCGACTGGGGCCTGACCGAGGAAGCCATGGCGGCCGAGCCTGAAGCGCCGCAGACCATGACCTATACGCGCTTCGTGATCGACTGCGGCCTGGCCGGCGATCTGCTGGAACTGACCTGCGCCCTGCTGCCCTGCGTCGCCGGCTATGCCGAGATCGGCAAGATCCTGATGAGCGACCCCGCCACGGTGATCGACGGCAACCCTTACGGTGACTGGCTGCGCAACTACGACAGCCCCGAATACGAGGCGAGCGTGGTGGCCGCCATCGCCAAGCTGAACGACCTCGGCGAGCGCTTCGGCGGCGAGGCCCGTTTCGCCCATCTCTCGTCCGTCTTCAACACCGCGACCCGGCTGGAGACCGATTTCTGGCAGATGGGGCTCGACGCCGCCTGAGCCGCAGCGCGGCACGAGTCTTGCTAATTAAAATCTCGTTTGTATACACGCGTCCCTCGAGGAGATCGCCATGACCATCGCTTTCCCGACCCCTTCCGCCATCAGCCCGAAAGTCGCCGACTTCGTGAAGAGTCCGCACCGCCTGCTGATCGGCGGACGCTGGTGCGACGCCGTCGCAGGCGGCACGATCGACGTCTACGACCCGGGCATGGGAGAAGTGATCGCCAAGGTCCCGGCCGGCCAGGCGGCCGACGTCGACCTCGCGGTCGAGGCCGCGCGCAAGGCCTTCGACCAGGGCCCCTGGCCGACCATGGATGCCGCCGAACGGGCCAAGATCATGCTGCGCCTGGCCGATCTCCTCGAAGCCAATGCCGAGGAACTGGCCGAGCTCGAAGCCTATGACACCGGCCGCCCGATCACCGAATGCCGCATCGTCGACATTCCGGGCTCCTGCGTCATGCTGCGCTACATGGCGGGCTGGACCACCAAGATCAACGGCGAGACCTTCAACACCTCGACGCCCTGGGAGATGTTCGCCTACAGCCTGCGCCAGCCGATCGGCGTCGCCGGCATCATCGTGCCCTGGAACTATCCGCTCGAACTCGCGGTCTGGCGCATGGCGCCGGCCCTGGCGGCCGGCTGCACCGTCGTCCTGAAGCCCGCGGAACAGACCCCGCTCAGCACCCTCCGCCTCGGCCAGCTCGCCGAAGAGGCGGGCTTCCCGCCGGGCGTGATCAATGTCGTCACCGGCCTCGGCGAGGTCGCGGGCGCCGCCCTGTCGAGCCACCCCAAGGTCGACAAGATCTCCTTCACCGGCTCGACCGAGACCGGCAAGCTGATCGTCAAGGCGGCCGCCGGCAACCTGAAGAAAGTGACGCTGGAACTGGGCGGCAAGAACCCCGCCGTGGTCTTCCCCGATGCCGATCTCGACGTCACCATCCCCGGCATCGCCGGCGGTATCTTCTGGAGTTCGGGCCAGGTCTGCACCGCGAGCTCGCGCGTGCTGATCCACAAGAAAGTCTTCGACAAGGTGGTGGAAGGCCTGATCGCCCGCGCCTCCACCATGCGGATCGGCCACGGCCTCAACGCCGAGACGGAACTCGGCCCGCTGGTTTCGGCCGAACAGTTGAGCCGCGTCAGCGGTTACCTCGAACGGGGCCTGGCCGATGGCGCCGAACTGCTGACCGGCGGCGCCACGCTCGACAGCGCCGGCTATTTCCTGCAGCCGACGATCCTGGCCAATACCGGCACGAAGACCCCGCTCTACCGCGAGGAAGTCTTCGGCCCGGTGCTCTGCGCCGTGCCCTTCGACACCGACGACCTGGACGAGATCGCGGCCATGGCCAACGACACCGACTTCGGTCTCGCCTCCAGCGTCTGGACCCGCGACCTCGCCACCGCCCATCGCATGGCCAAGAAGATCCGGGCCGGCAATGTCTGGATCAACATCCACAATTGCTTCGACCCGGCGCTGCCCATGGGCGGTTACAAGCAGTCCGGCTGGGGCCGCGCGTCGAGCTTCGCGGCGATCGAGGACTACACGGAACTGAAGGGCGTCGCCGCCCGCCTCTGAGCCGTCCCGGGTGTGCGGCCGCCATCGGCCGCACATCTCTTGTGTGTACACACGCACCGCAACCGCCAACGCTTCCTTGAATTATTTTAAGGCAAATTGCCTAGAGCGAAGCACAAAAACTGATCACATCGCGGCGCGGAAGCGCGCAGGAATCCGGCGACTGGCCGATAGATGGCCATCGCCCTGGAAATTTTCGCGAGCCGCCGAAATCGGCGCCGCTGGCACGATGTTTGCGTTAAGTCGGTTGTTCTGTGTATACATGGAGGCCCGATAGGTGATCCCGAAGATGAAGCCTCTCCCCGAGGCGGAAGCTGCCCCGAGGCCCCCCGGCATCAGCGTTCAAGGCCTGACCCTGCAGTTCGGTCCCCATGTCGTCTTCAAGGACCTGACCTTCGAAATCCCGGGCGGCGAATTCGTCGCCCTGCTGGGCTCGAGCGGCGTCGGCAAGAGCAGCCTGCTCAAGATCATCGCCGGCCTCGCCACCGCGACCGCCGGCACCGTCGCCGGCACGGACGGGCGGCCGATCGCCGGCCGCATCGCCTACATGGGCCAGCAGGACCTGCTGTTCCCCTGGCTCGACGTGATCGGGAACGTCACCCTGGGCGCCCGCCTGCGGCACCAGAAGCCCGATCTCGCCTGGGCCGAGCATCTGCTGGAACGGGTCGGCCTGGCCGGACGGCGCAAGGCCCTGCCCAACGCCCTTTCCGGCGGCATGCGCCAGCGCGCGGCGATCGCCCGCACGCTCTACGAACGCCGGCCGATCGTCCTGATGGACGAGCCCTTCTCGGCGCTCGACGCCATCACAAGGGCCAAGATCCAGGATCTGGCGGCCGAACTCCTGGCCGAGCAGACCGTGCTGCTGATCACCCACGACCCGATGGAAGCCTGCCGCCTGGGCCATCACCTGATGATGCTCTCGGGCCATCCGGCCACCATCGGCGCGCCGATCACGGTGGCCGGCGTGCCGCCCCGCGCGCCCGACGATCCCAACGTGCTGAAGAGCCAGGGCCACCTGCTGCGCCTTTTCGTGGAGCATGCGCAATGAAAGACCGCACCCTGCAGCGCCTGGCCACCGGCGGCCGCGGCGCCGTCATCTTCGTCGGCCTGATCCTGGTCTGGTGGGGCGTCACCCTGTTCGGCATTCCGCCCTATATGCTGCCCTCGCCGACGACGGTGGCCGAGGCGCTGTGGAAGGGCCGAGCCTATCTGACCGACCATACGCTGATCACCGCCTATGAGATCGCCCTCGGCCTGTTCTTCGGGCTCCTGCTGGGCGCCGCGCTCGCCCTGCTCATGGTCTTCTCGCCGGCGGTGCAGCGCTGGCTGATGCCGGTGCTGGTGATCAGCCAGTCGATCCCGGTCTTCGCCATGGCGCCGCTCCTGGTGCTCTGGTTCGGCTTCGGCACGCTGTCGAAGGTGGTGATGGCGATCCTGATCATCTTCTTTCCGGTCGCCGCCTCCTTCTTCGACGGCTTGCGGCGGACCGAGACCGGCTGGCTCGACCTCGCCAAGACGATGAACGCCTCCTCCTTTGCCGAGATGCGCCACGTCCGCCTGATGGCGG
>NZ_JBAZKR010000006.1:0-69140 GCF_041650655.1 Zavarzinia sp. | reverse complement strand
GGCGCCGACGACGAGCTGGGCCGCAGTCGAACCATAGGGAACGCAGAAGACCCGACCGTCCAAGGTCAGGACGCCGCCGTAGAAGGCGCTGCTGCCGGGATAGGTCCCCGCGGGCGTGGTCAGCGTGTCGCTCACCGGGTCGTAGATCCGGCCCGAGGTCGAGTCATAGGGCACGCAGAAGACCCGGCCGTCCGGCAGCAGCACGCCGCCGATGAAGGCACCGCTGCCACCGGGATAGGTCCCCGTGGGCGTCGTCAACGTGTCGCTCACCGGATCGTAGATATTGGCCGCACTCGCCCTGGAGGGGACGCAGAAGACTCGGCCGTCCGGCAGCAGCACGCCGCCGATGAAAGCGGCGGACACACCGGAATAGGTCCCCGTGGGCGTCGTCAGCGTGTCGTTCGCCGGGTCGTAGATCCGGGCCGAGGTCGCGTTGCAGGGCACGCAGAAGACCCGGCCGTTCGGCAACAACACGCCGCCCGCGAAGGCCGCGCTGCCAGGGTAGGTGCCCGCCGGCGTGGAGACGGTATCGCTCGCCGGGTCGTAGATCCGGGCCGAGGTCGCATTGTAGGGCACGCAGAAAACCCGGCCGTCCGGCAACAGCACGCCACCCGCGAAGGCCGCGCTGCCAGGGTAGCTACCCCCTGGTGTGGAGACGGTGTCGCTCGCCGGGTCGTAGATCCGGGCGGAAGTCGCGTTATAGGGCACGCAGAAGACCCGGCCGTCCGACAGCAACACGCCACCCCGAAAAGCGCTGCTGCCGGGATAGGTCCCCGTGGGCGTCGTCAGCGTATCGCTCGCCGGGTCGTAGATCCGGGCCAAGGTCGAGTTGCAGGGCACGCAGAAGACCCGGCCGTCCGGCAGCAACAGGCCGCCCCGGAAGGCACCGCCGCCGGGATAGGTCCCGGCCGCGCCGGTCACGCCGTCCGCCGTCGCGACCGGCGCGAGGCCGTCGCGCGTGCCGGCCGCGAGCTTCTTGTGGCTGGCATAGATCGAGCGCAGCACGGCAGCGGGTGGCAGCCGGTCCAGGCGCACGGGGTGACCCGTCGCCTTCAGCCGGCCGGTGACCGCGAGCGCCCCGTTGACGGTGGCGAGCGCGCTGGTCGAAGTGATGTCGCCATTGGCGCCGGAAGCCGCGGCACCCAAGGTGGCGCGCATGACCGCGGCACTCGCGCCCGCCAGCAGATCGCGGCCGAGACTGCCCAGGGCGGTGGTTGCGAAGGCATTGCTGCCGGTCGCATAGATCACCTGGTCGGCCGCGGTCGACAGTCCAGCGAGTGCCGCCAAGAGGGCGGGCAGCCGGGCCGAGGCCAGCGTGCCCATGGCCTCCGCGCCCGAAAGATCGACCGCCGACCTGGTGGCGAGCCCCCCCAGTGCCAGCGTGGCCCGCGCCGCCACCGCATCGGCGGCACCCAGCAGGACGAGGCCGAAGCTACTCGCCTGGGCGTCGTCGAGCTTGGCGTCGAGCGCCGGGCCGAGGCCGCAGACCTCGCCGAGACCGACCCAGGCGGTGCCGTTCCAGAGCAGCGACAGGGCCTCGTCCAGGACATGGACGACGAGGCCGGCCGGCGGCGCCAGGAAGACCCAGCCGGTGCCGATCCAGGCGGCGATCTGCCCTGCCCGCCCGGCCCAGGCATCACTCGGCGATGCCGCCACCAGGTAGCAGTCACCCTGGGAGGGGCTCGCCGGCGGGGTGCCCAGGTCGCGGTCGAGCACCGTGGCCGCTACCGCGATGTCGAGCAGATTGAGGGCACCGTTGTGGGTCACCTCCTTCTGGGCCTGGGACTGCACGATATAGGGCATGGCCAGACGTGGCGTCGCCATGGGTCACCTCGCTAGAAGGAAGGGATCAGATCGTGGCGGTGGCGCCCGGGCCGCGGCCGACCATGGCCGAGAGTTGGAACACCCGCAGCACCACGACCGACGGCACCCAGCCGAAATCGGCTGCCGCCTCGGCCGCCGTATAGACGGCTTCGGGGGCGGTGGCGGCGATCGTGCGCTTCACCGCGGGGCCGGCGCCGTCCAGGATGTCGACCTCGTAGCGCTCGGCCTCTTCGGCCAGCGGCACGTCCGTGCTGTCGCACCAGGTGCCGCCGCTCCGGGTCCGCCGGATCCAGCGGATCGTCAGGTTGCCGGCGCCGTCGCGCGTCCCCGTAACATGGGCCGGGGCATAGGGCCGAAGCCCCACGGCCCGCGCCGTGAAACTCGTCTCTTCCCACGACGGATCGGCTTCGGGCAGCGCCGCCGGCCCGTAGCGGTAGAGACGCGCCACATTGCGGTCGGCCAGGGTCAGCTCGAGCGGGCGCAGCGCACCGTCGAGCAGCACCACCATGGCACCCGCCGGCACCGGCGCCCGCATCGCCTGCTCGGTGCCGAGGCGCCCGCGCAGCAAGCCACGCAGGTCGTAGCGCCGGGCGCTCACCGGCGCGGCCTCGGCGAACTGCAGGATTTCCCACTCGCCGTCGGGGTTCAGCACGGCGAGCGCATTGGCATCGCTGCTCAGCACGGCATCGCGCGGAACACTGGCGAGGGTGCCGGCAAAAAGCTCGACGCCCAGGACGTTGCCCTCGTCCCAGAAGTCGGCCGGGCCGTCGTAGAGCGGATAGGTGGTGACCCCCATGGTGGCGGACAGGGGCAGCACGGCATTGGCGGCGAATGTGTCGCCGCCGATCGAGCTGGTGACCGCGACCGCTGCCGCCGGGCTGGTCGCTGCCGCCGCGAAGGGCCGGTGACCGGCCACCGTCTCGTCGATCAGCGGCAGGTCGAGGATGGCGAAGGCGAGGCCGGCCGGCGGGGTCAGGGTGGCGAGCCCGCCGGGCCTGCCGCTCGGCAGAGCCAGGCGGTGGCTGGCCGGCTCGACCGTCACCGCCTCGATCCGCCGCGTCCCCTCGTCGACGATCCGGCCGATGCGCAGGATACGGCGCTCCACGCCGGTCTCCAGGGTGACGACGTCGCCCGGATCGAGCCGCAGCAGGGACGGCGGCAGGGCGAAACGCAGGGCATCCCGTCCGGTCCAGGCCTCGATCAGCAGGCGCTCGGCGATGCCCAAGGCCTGGCCCTCGTCGAGCACCAGCGGCAAGGCGAGCTGACGCCGCCCACGTGCCCCGCCGGCGAGCCGCCGGCTGGTGACCGACGACGAGCGATAGTCGCGCTGGCCGTCGACATAGGAAATGGCGACTTCGGCCGGCAGTTCGATGTCCTGGGCGCGGACCACCGTGAGGTCGCTCTCGCCCTGTTTCGCCTCGGTGAGATCGGCCAGGGTCAGGGCGGTGTGCGGCTCGCCGCCCCGGTGCAGGAAGCGGAGGACGCCGCCGCTCTCCACCGCGTCGAAGGAAAAGGCCTGCATCAGGCTCTCGATCTCGCTGCGCGGGCTGACCGCCCGGTCACGCAGGTAACCGGTGACGACACCGCGCAAGGCGCTCACGTCGATCCGCCCGGCGTCGAGCCCGGCGCGGGCGCAGATCTCGGTGACGAGGCCGCCCAGGTCGGCCAGCCCGACCTTGCCGTTGAGCCAATGGCCGAGTGGCCAGAGATCGCCGTCGCCCCAGAGGTCGTCGCGCGCCGGCCAGGCCGGGAAGGGCCGCGCGTCCCAGGTCCAGACCGCGATCTCCCCGACCATGCGCCCGCCATAGAGGGGCGAGACCGGATTGCTCGCACTATCCGGACCGAAGCGGCGGAGCCAGGCTTCCAGACCCTTGCGCTGGCCGATGTCGTCGCGCGCACCGGCGGAGAAATAGGGCAGTGCGGATTCGGACGATTTCGGATCATAGAAGACATTCGGCTGATTGGCGCCGCGGTCGACGCTGGGCAGGCCGAGTTCGGTGAACCAGAGCGGTTTCGACATCGGCACCCAGGCGGTCGGGCTCGCCGCTTCGCTGCCGCCCGGCCGCTCGTGATGGACATTGGACCACCAGGCGCGGAAGTCCTTCGGGCGGAACACCCAGGGCTTGCCATAGGCGCCGTCGGTGATCGGCGTGCGCCGCTGGGTGGCACGGTCGGCATCGCTCGCATAATACCAGTCGAAACGCTCGCCGCCCTCGACATTGGCGTCGAGATAGGCGGCGTCCTGCGGCCCGCCGAAGCCGGCGAGGGCGTCGAGATGGGCGTCGCCGTCGCGCCAGTCGGCCAGCGGCAGGTAATTGTCGATACCGACCGCGTCGATCGCCGGATCCGCCCACAGGGGATCGAGGTGGCAGCGGACGTCGCCGCTGCCGTCCGCCGGCTGATGGCCGAAATATTCGCTCCAGTCCGCGCCATAGGTGAGGGCGACGCCGGGGCCGAGCACCGCCCGGCAATCCGCCGCCAGGGTGCGCAGTCCCGCGACGAAGGGATAGGAACCCGCCGCATCGCGAAGCGTGGTCAGCCCGCGCAGTTCGGAACCGAGCAGGAAGCCGGTGACGGCGCCGGGATCGAGCGCGTTCACCGCCGCCGCCAGCTTGGCGTAATGCAGGATCATGCGGCGATAGGACCATTCCGCCGGCCCCGAATAGGAAACGCCGACGGCATCCCCCGCCCCGACCGAGACAGCGACCTGCCCGCGCGTCACACTGCCCAGGAAGGCCGCCACTTCCACCGCCGCAGCAGCACTGCCGTCCAGGCTGCCGGCGTAACCCGGTGCGACGGCGGCGGTGATCCGCCCGCGCCAGGGATAGGCCGGCTGGCCGCTTCCCGCACCATGGTCCGAATAGGGGTCGGGCAGCGTATTGCCGGCGGCGATGTCCATGAACAGGAAGGGATAGATCACCACCTGATAGCCGCGCGCCTTCAGCTCGCGGATCGCCCGCACGAGCGAGCGGTCGTCCGGCGTGCCGCCGAAGGCGATGCGCCCGCTCGCCGGATCGATCGAAATGGCAGGGACCGCCGCCCGGTCCTGGCCGTGGACGCGCCAAGTGACCGCGGCGCGCCCGTCGAAGGTGAATTTCGATGCCAGTTCGGCGCGCGGGCGGATCGTGCAGTGACCGGCGCGCAGGTCGTCGCCGAACCAGCCGACGGTGAGAAAGACCCGGCGCACGGCGGGCAAGGCGGCCGCGAGATCGTCGAGCGCCGGCAGGAGATCGGCCCTGGTGTCGCTGGCGCTCCTGTTCTCCGGCACCAGGGTGCCGGACGGCGTGGCATAGCCGCCCTTGGTGATCACATGGGTATCATAGGCGAATTCGCCCGAAGCCGGGATCAGGGTGACGGCGCGCACCATGTCTTCGAGCCCGGGCTCGGCAGGCGCCACCCGCCGCGTCACTTCGAAGGTGAGCTGGGGCAGGCGGTTGCCGAAGGCTTCGATCGCCAGTTCCTCGAACACGACATAGGCGGTGCCGCGATAGGCCGGCGCCTGGCCGGCGCCCTCGATCCCCTCGATCAGCGGGTCCGGCAGTTGCGCGTGGTCGCCCGGATAGACCCGCATGGTGACGGTCGAGAGGTCGAGCACCTTGCCGTCGGCCCAGACCCGCCACACCCGGTCAATGGCACCTTCGCACAGGCCGACCGCGAAATTGGCGTAATAGCTGTAGGTCGTGACCTTCTGGCGCGAGCCCCCGCCCCCACCCTTGCCGCCGCCGCTGCTGCTGGTGCTCGCCACTTCCTTGAAGCGGGTGGCCCAGATCACCTGGCCGGCCAGGCGGATGCGCCCCGCCACCGCCGGAATGGCGGCCCCCTCGTTCGAGTTCTGCACCTGGAGGTCGGACAGACGCGGGCCTTCGCGCTCGGTGGTGCGACCGAACAGATTCTGGTCGATGACCGCCCCCGCGACCGAAGCCGCCACCGTCGCGGCCGCCGCCAGCCACAGGGGCGCACCCGCCGTCAGGGCCGAGGCCGCGGCGGTGAGGACCAATGTCGCCATGGTCAGACCTTTCCCGGAAAACGGAAGGCGAAGCGAAGCCGCGCCGCCCACCAGGGCACGATCGCCACTTCGGCCACGGGATGGGCCTGATAGGCATGGATCATGCGGGCAGGCCCGGTCTTGATCGCGCAATGCTTGGCCGGCAGCCCCGGCCCATAGGCGAAGAGCAGCACATCGCCCGCCGCGGCCACGTCCGGTGCGATCTCCTCGAGATGGCGGCGCGCGGCCTCGGCCAGGGTTTCCTGGCGCCGCGCCTCGGCCCAATCGGGACCATAGGCGGGCGGAAGTTCCGGCTCGCCGCCATAGAGCTCGCGCCAGACCCCGCGCACGAGACCCAAGCAGTCGCAGCCGACGCCCCTGAGGCTGCCCTGGTGGCGATAGGGCGTGCCCGCCCAGGCGCGCGCCGCGGCGATGATCGCCTCAGCCGAGACGGGAACCGTCATTGCCCTGCCCCTGGTTCGGATAGGAATAGACGAAGTCGGTGCCCGGCATGTGCGGGAAGCCGCCGAAGTTGACCGCATTGCCGAAGCGCGCCACGCAGGTCGCGAAGCGCCGGTCGCAGCCCATCGCCACTTCCGCCGTGTCGCCGATCGCAAACCCCCGGGGCGGCGCCAGCAGGAAGGTCAGGGCGCCGCCGCGCTGGGCCACGACCTCGGCCTCCAGGCCCGCATTGGCGCCGCCGGTCCAGACCAGGCGGCCCTGGTCGAAGACGCCATCGGAAAACGCTTCGATACCGGCGACCGCGACGGCGATCCGGCTCGCCACCGCCGTGACCGTCACCGTCGCCCGGCGCCCCGGCCCGGAGAGATCGACGCGGCAGCGGGTATCGCCCAGGTTCCAGGCGCAACGCCGCTCGAAGCTCCGGCCGATGGTCTGGTCCAGGGCATCGGCGAGGCCGCGCAATTCGGCCGAAAAGCCGCTCCGCCCCCGCGTCACCTGGCCGATCCACCCGCGACGGAGCAGCACGCGCTGGCTCACATCCTGCCAGTTCACCAGATGAACCAGGCATTCGGCACCGTCGTAGCGGCCGGCGGCGAGGTCGGCCTCGGCGATCGCGGCGGAGGACAGCGCCCCCTCGACATCGAGGTTGGAGACGGAAAGCCCGAGGTCGCTCTGGATCGCCGAGGCGGTGAAACCGCTGGCGGCGCGATGGGTCACGCCGTCGAAGGTCAAGTCGCGGTCGTGATCGGTGAAGCCGAGCACGACACCGTCGCGCCGGATCACCCGCCAGCAGCGCGCCAGCGTGGTGACCCCGCCGGCCAGATGGGCGGCCAGGCCCGCGTCGAGCGTCTTCACGGCAGCACCTCGATCAGCGGAATGGAGGGTACTTGGCCGGCCCTGAAATCGGCCAGCGACAGACTCAGCCGGTCGAGGTCGAAACGGACGGCCACATCGAATTCGAAACCGGCGGTGAGCACGGCTCCCGCTGCCGGCGGCGTCGCGAAAGTGACGATGCCGGTCGCAGGGTCGAGCGAGAGGCCGATCGCCGGCACCGCCACGCCGCCGTTGGCGACGACGACCGTACCGGCCACCGGCCGCGTGATCGCCCGGACATGGCTCTGCCCGCCGGAGACATAGGTCTTGGCGAGTTGAAACACCGTGGTCGTGCCGTCGCCGGTGCCGAGCGGCTGGTCCAGCATGGAGACCTGGGCCAGCGGCGGGCAGGATTTCCAGTCCAGCCAGTCGCGGAAGCGGAAGGCGTTGAGCTTGCCGCCGCGCGCCTCGAAGAAGGCGATCACCGCGTGCAGGTCGTCGTCCGAGCGGAGCCCGAGGCCGGCGTCGTAGCGCCGTCGGGAGCCGGCCCAGAGCGCGTTCCGCTCCTCGTGGCCGCTCGCCAGCGTCACCACCTCGACCCGGCGCTCCGGCCCGCCGCTCGAGCCGAAGGCGACCGAGAGGGGAAAACGGACATCGTGGAAACTCATGGTTCACCTCAGGAATAACGCCGGGCGGCGCCGAGGGCGCGCACCATGGCCGCCGCCACCTGGCCCTGGCTCTGTCGGAACGACGCGATGTCGGGCGTCGAGATATTGACCGTGATGCGCGGCGTGGCATCGCCCGTGGCCGCCCCGGCCTGCACCGCGCCTGCGCCGTCGGGCACGAAAAGTTCCGGCCCGTTCTCGCCGACGACATAGGCGCGATCGGGCGAGACCGGCCCGCCACCGGCCCGGAAGCCGCCGAACAGGCTGCCCAGCAGGTTGCCGAGCCCGCTCGCCGTCGAGCCGCCGCCCGTCTCGCCAGCCCCCGAGAGAGCGGCCAGGGCATTGTTCAGCGTGTCGTTCAGCACGAGGTCGGAGAGTTTCAGGGCCATGCGCGAGAGCACCTGGTCCCACTCGATCTCGGTCCCCGAGATGGCGGCGACCAGGGTGGAGCGAATGGTCTGGCCCGCACTCTGCACGCCGCGGGCGAGCAGGTCGAAGACGCCCGAATCGCTCCCCTCGCCACCAAGGGCGGTGGCGAGATCGCTGGCGGCGCTGCCGGCCATCTGCTCGGCCTCGCCGAAGGCCTGGCGGAGCGGGGTGAGATCGGCGGCGAATTCGACCAGCAGACTGTCGACGACCGGCATGGTTCCTCACTCCCCGCCCAGGTGGGCTTTCAGATTGTCGAGGTCGGCCCGCCCGGCCGGCACCGGCCGGACCAGGCGGCGCAGGGCGATGCGGGCGGCGAGGGCCGCGATCAGATCGCGCGGGGTGGCGGCCCAGGCTTGGCCCGGCGACCAGCCGAACAGCGCCATGGCGGTCCCGGCCGCCTCCGCCACCCCGCCGATCACAAAGGGCTGGGCACCCCCTCGCCCGGCGCCAGCGCCGCCGCCAGCAGGGCGGCACAGGCGGGTGCGACGCGGAGCAGCCCGCTCTCGATCACCAGCTCCCCCACCGCCGCCTCGCCGCCCCCGCCGGCCTTCAGCGCCGGCAGCAGGACGGCGACCACGTCGCGCAGGCTGTAGCTGTCGTCGAGGAAGCGCCGCGCCAGGGCGACGATGCCGCAACCGGCCATCGCCTCGGTCTCGGCCAGGGCCTCGAAACTCGGGCGCAGCACGCGGTCGACGCCGCCGAGGCGGACCAGGACCTCGCCCCGGGCGGCGTTATGGGCTTCGGTCATCGCAGCCTCCTCACGCGAAGGTGACAGTGCCGGCGGATTCGAGGGTGACCGAGAAGGTCTCCTCGCCGTCGTGGTCGCCGGCATAGTCGAGGGCGGTGACCAGGCAGGGCGCCGTCACCGTCGATCCGTCGCCCCGCGCGATCCGCCAGTTCCGCCTGGTGCGGCCGAGGAACAGGCTCCGCACCGTGTCATGCGCCGTGCCGCTGTCGAACACGCCGGCCCCGGTGAAGGTGAAGGATTGCAGGCCGGCACCGTCGAGCAGTTCGCGCGTGCCGGCCGAATCCTTCGAGGTGACGTCGACCGTCTTCAGCCGGGCCTTGATCCCGGTCGAGCGCAGGCCCGCGACCGTGACATAGGCGCCCGAGCCGGTGGTATCGACCTTGAGCAGGAAGAGATCGCCGCGTTGCTTGGACATGGGGAAACTCCGGATGGTTAGGGCGCGTCGGCCGGCTCGGTCACGGCGAGCAGGCGGAGCACGCCGTGGCTGGTGACGCCGTCGCCCTCGTCGAGCACGGCGGTCGACTGAACCCTGAGCGAGATGCAGGCGAGCCCGGACCCGAGGGCCGGCGGCTGGCGATGCAGGGCTGCGGCGAGCAGGCCCAGGATCTGCTTCGCCTCCGCCCGGCCGCGGTAGCGCGACCAGACGTGCAGGGTCAGGAGGTGACGCTGGCCGTTCCGTGTGGCACTGCCATCGTCGGCGACGTCCGCTTCGCCGATCACGACCTGGGGATAACCGCCCGGCTCCGGCCTTCGGTCGTGCAGGCGGGGGCCGATCAGGGCGGTGAGCGCGCCGTCGGCGGTGAGCCGGGCGAACAGCGCCTGCTGCAGGGCGAGGCTGGCATCAGGCACCATCGATCGCCTCCTTCAGCTTCTCCGCGGCGAGATCGGCGAAATCGCCGCGCATCGCTTCGACCGCCGGGCCCACCACGGGCGCCGCCGGAACGCTCAAACTGCCATATTCGCGTGTCAGGGCACCCGTGACGGAGACCTTGGCCACGCTCCCCGCGGCCTCGACCATGACGGCGAGACCCTGATTCGCGACC
Source organism: Zavarzinia sp. (assembly GCF_041650655.1). Classification (GTDB taxonomy): domain Bacteria; phylum Pseudomonadota; class Alphaproteobacteria; order Zavarziniales; family Zavarziniaceae; genus Zavarzinia. The sequence goes on along the minus strand of NZ_JBAZKR010000006.1, from coordinate 59,171 downwards.
CGTGTCGCCAAGCGTTCCGCGGCACGCGTGACCGCGACCCCGGCCGCAGCCTCGATCGCGGCCCTTGTGGCGGCAAAGCCCGGCCCGCTCATTGCCCGGCCCCGCTGCGCGCGAGCAAGGTGACCAGGTCGCGCCGGGGCGCCGGCAGCACGGCCAGGATGTCGAGCGCCATGCCGCGCCAGAGCAGGCGCCAGTCGGTCGACAGCGCCGCCCTGGCGCGGATCGTGATGCGCCAGGTCACTTGGGCCTGGCGCGCGTCGGCCGCCACCGGCTCGCTGCCGGTGGTGGCTTCGACCGCGGCCCAGACGGTGGCGACATCGGCCCAGGAAAGGGCACCGCCGCCCGCCCCGTCGTCGCCGATCTCAGGGCGCTGGAACGTCACCCGCTCGCGTAAGGTGCCGATCACAGCCGCACCACGCGGTAGGGCGCCCACAGCGCCTGAACGCCGAGCGGCAAGGCTGCCGGCCCGCCCACTTCCCGGCTCTCGAACAAAGTGCCGACCAGCACCGCCATGCCGCGCCGGATCGGTGCCGGGACATCCTCCGGATCGCTGCCGTAACCAGCCCGGTAATCGACGGCGATGGCATTGGCCGCCCGCCCCGCGAGCGGCGCCGAAGCGCCCGCCCGCAGCACCAGGCGGCCCGGCGTCGCCACGCGGTCGGCGAGCCAGAGGGCGGGGTCGAGCGCCGCCTCCTGGTCGTCCTCGTCGAAGGTGGAGACACCGTCGACCGCGAGCAGCGGCGGCCGGGGCAGGTCCAGGGCGCGCCGCCCGGCGGGCCAGCGGTCGAGCCACAGGCGGAAGCCCTGGGCGATCAGGGCGCGCCCGGTGAAGCCTTCCGCCGCCTCGCGCGCGGCGCGGATCAGCGCCGCCACGAGGTCGTCTTCCTGCTCCCCGTCGAGGCGGAGGTGGAGCTTCGCCTCGGCGAGGGAGAGCGGCTCGATGGCCGGCCCGGTGGTACGCTCCAGACCCGCCATGTCACACCCCCTGGCGGGCGCCGTCACCGCGCAGGATCTGGGCGGCACTGGCGGCCCCGCTGGTCGCCCCGGCGACGGTCAGCACGGCGCGGAGATAGCGCCCCGGCCCGCGATAGCCGACCGCCTGCACGCTGTTGGCCCCGCCCACGGCGGCGAGTGCGGTGAAGGCGGTGCTGAGCTGACCGGCCGGCACCGCGCTGTAGGACGCACCGTCGGCCGAGGCTTCGAGGCCCGGCGTGTGGCTGCCGTCGGTATAGGCGCCGAAATGGAACAGCACGGTGGCGCCGTCGTAACCCCGAAGGTCCACGGCGGTGCCGGTCGCACTGGCGGTGCGCACCGCCGGCGCCAGGCTGTGGGCGGCGGCGATCTGGCCGGAGAAATCGCGAATGGTCATGTTTTGTTCTCCTTCAGGCGCCGAATTTCATCAGCTTGATGGCGTCGAAATCGAGCACGTCGCCGCCGACGCGCTTGGTGGTGTAGAACTTCACCTGCGGCTTGGCGGTATAGGGATCGCGCAGCGTGCGGATGCCCTGACGGTCGACGATGGCGTAGCCTTCGCGGAAATTGCCGAAGGCGATCGAGAGCGAGCTGTTGCCCAGCGCCGGCATGTCCTCCGCCTCGACCACCGGATAGCCGAGCAGGCTGGCCGGCTGGCCGGCGGCGAGCCCGGGCTGCCAGAGGTACTGGCCGCTGGTCTCGTCCTTCAGCTTGCGCACTTCGGCCGCGGTCGCCCGCGCCATCACGAAGCTGGCGCCGCTGCGATAGCCGGCCTTCAGGGCATAGGTCAGTTCGATCAGGTCGTCGGCCGGGGCGCTCGCCGCGAAGCCGCCGTTCACGCCGGTCGCGACATGCTGCAGCGTGCCCCAGGCGCGGGCCGAATCCGCCGTCGCCGCGGTCGCATAGGTGGTGAAGCCGCGCGGCTGGCCGACCCCCGTGCCGGCGACGAAGGCGGCATTCTCGGCCCGCCCCATCTTCTCCGCGACCTTCTGGGCGAGATAGGCCTCGACGTCGAAACTGGCGTCGTCGAGCAGCTTCTGCGACACCCGGGGTTCGGCATAGAGTTCGTGCACCGGAATGCGCCAGAGGGCGACCGGCGGCGTCGTGGTCTCGCTCCGGGCGTCGACCTCGCCGGCCCAGCCGGCGGCCGCCTCGCCGAGGTCGAGCATGCCCTCGACCGCATCGGCGGTGATGGTCATGACCGAGGCGATCGGACGGATCGGGCTTCCCTCCTGCAGGCGGGTCACGATGCGGTCGGCCATTTCGGCGGCGACCAGATAGCCGCCGTCGGGATCGCTGATCACGCTCATCGCCTTCCGCTCCAGGCCCGGCAGCTCGTGGTCGATGCCCTTGCGCAGGAACAGGGAGAAGGCGGCGGCATGGGCCTCCGCCGCGGCACCGCGGGCCTTCACCCGGGCCTGGCCGGGCCGGGCATAGGCGGTCTCCAGCGCGGCCACCGTATCGGTCAGGCGGCCCACTTCGGCGTTCAGGCGCTCGACCTTGTCGGTGGTCAGGATGTCGGCGCGGCCCTTGGTCTCGATCTCGGCCAGACGGCGGTCGTTCTCCGCCCGGAAGGCGGCGAAGGTCCGTGCCAGCTCGTCGGTCGCGGCATGCACGGTCGAAAGTTCGGTCATCGTTGTTCCTTTCAGGGGCGAAACGCCACCGCCGGGAGGCGGTGTCAGGAGCGAAGAGCCGCCGCGGCGCGGCGGAGGTTGGCCAGGATGCTGTCGGCGCTGGCCGCTGCCGCCGGGCCGGCGGATTTCACCCAGTCGACCCTGGCCGCCTCGTTGGCCGGCAGGGTAACGAGGGAGATCTCATGGAGCTCGACCGTCTTGAGCAGGCGGGCGCCGTCCCCGGCGATGCCGGCGGCGACGGTCGAATAGCCGATCGAGAGCCCGTCCAGCGCACCGAGGCGGAGCAGGGCGACGGCATCGCGCCCCCGCGCCGTCTCCAGCGACAGGCGACCCTCGACGCGAAGGCCCTGCTCGTCCTCGGCGACGAGGTCGAGGCGGCCGATCGGTTCGGCCATGTCGTGCTGCCACAGGAAGGGCGGCCAATGGCCGAGCCCGGCCCAGCGCTTCAGGCTGGCCTGGAAGGCGCCGGGCAGCACCCGGTCGCCCTGGGCGTCGGTCACGCCGAAGCGGCTGGCATAGCCGGCGAAACTGCCATCCGGCGCCAGCCGCTTCAGCGACCAGGGAAAGGGCCGCGTCACCTCGTAGCAACTCATGGTCAATTCTCCTCGGGCAGGGGGCCGTAACCGAGGGCGGCGCGCCGCTCGTTCCGGGTCAGATCCTGTGCGGCCGCGACCTTGGCCCAGCGTTCGGCGCGCCGGGGCTCCAGGGCCGGCACCTCGTCGAGGTCGGGCTCCAGGCCGGCGATGCCGAAGCCGGGGCCGTAAGCCCGGGCGAAGGCCCGCGCGATCGCCTGGGCCAGCGGCACCACCGTGTCCTCGTAGAGGGCGAGGCGGGCCTCGGCGTAGTTGGCATAGGTCTGGGCGTCGGGCACGCCGACCAGTTGGGGCGGCACCCCGAAGGCGAGCGCGATTTCGCGCGCCGCCGCGTTACGCCCGGCGATCCAATCCATGTCGGCCGGGCTGAGGCTCAGGGGCTTCCAGTCGAGCCCGCCGTCCAGCAGCAGGGGACGGCCGGCGTTGCGCGCGCCTTCGAATTGTTCCGCGATCTCGGCCTTCAGGCGCTCGAACTGGTCGTCCGCCAGGGCCGCCGGTCCGTCCTTCGGCTGATAGACCAGGGCGCCGGAGGGCCTGGCCGCATTGTCGAGCAGGGCCTTGTTCCAGGCCCCGGCCGCATTGTGCTGGTCGATCGCCTGGGCCGCCGCCTCGAGCGAGGAGAGCCCGTGCCAATCGTCCAGCGGATGGAAGGTCTTCAGGTGCAGGATGGCGGAACGGCCGCTCAGCGGGTCGACCGGGATCAGCCGGACTTGCTCGCCCTCTCGGTGCTCGTAACCGGTCGGGACACCGCCCGGCCCCGCCTGCACCGTGACCCGGTCGGGGCGCAGCAGGTGCAATTCGCGCGGCCGGCCGGGCGGCCCCACCGCCTCGACATAGGCATTGCCGGCGATCAGCAGTTGCGCCGCCAGGGCTTCGCGGAAAGCGGTCCCCTCGTCGCGCGGGTTGGGCCTGGCCATCAGGGCGTCGAAGGCGGGCACCGAAACCTCCCGCCCCTCGCCGTCCCGGGCGATCCAGGGGATCGCGGCGACGCTGCGCGAGACCAGCGCCACCGCCCGGTGCACGACGACGTTCCGGACATAGCCTTCGTCGGCCAGGGTGGCGTAACGCCGGGCGGTCCAGCGCGCCCCCTGGGGCGGCGACCAGGCCATCAAGGCGCGGCCGAGCGGCCCCGCCGCCCGGGTCTCCGGCACCGGGATCTCCGCGGGCCGGACCAGGCGGCGCAGGCGCGCGATCAGGCCCGGCGCCGGCGCCGGGCCGTTCTTTCGTTCCGTCATGGCTTACAATCTCCGCAGACGTGGCGCGGGCGCGTCCGGCCCGGTCATGAGGTCGGTCAGAGCCCAGACCAGGGCATCGACCCGGTCGCACGGTCCCTCGGGGCCGTTCGCCGTGAAGCGGCACATCTGGTCTTCCAGCGTCTCCAGCCCGGCGACGTGAAAGACCCGGCCCTGTTCATAGAGGGCGGCGATGGGCTCCGCCCGCACCGCCTTGCCACGGGCGGCACGCACCGCCTTGAAGGGCACGGCGGGGTCGAGCGTCCGGACCAGGCTCTCCACGAGGTCCCCGCCTTGGTTCACCTCGGCGACCAGCCGGTCGGCCTGATGGCGGCGAAATCCTTCGATCGCGCGCCGCGCCCAGGTGGTCGGCGCCAGCCGGCCGGAGAGGTCGGCCAGCACCAGGGCGGTGCCGTCGCGCCGCCGGGCCGCGACCACGATCCCGGTCTCCGCCCCCTCGTCCTCGCCCGCGGCGCCCACGGCGGGGTCGACGCCGACGACGACGCGGACATAGTCGTCCGCAGGCGGTGCCCGCCGGGCATCGAGCAGGCCCCGGGTCCAGAGCGCGCCCGCCACGTCCTCGACCAGTTCGGCATGAAGCTCCTGCCGGCCGAGGCGGGTGCCCTGATAGCGCCGCACCACTTCGGCCAGGAAGCTGGGGGCCAGATGGGCCCAATTGTCGAAGGTCGAGCCGCGCGTCACCCGAACCCCGGGATCGCCCAGCAGGCCTTTGATCAGGCCGCTCGGCTTCGGCGTCGTGGTCGCCAGGAAGCGCGGCGCCGTGCCGAGGCGCAAGCCCAGCAAAAGCTGGTCCCAGGCATCGGCATCGCGCCATTTGCACAGCTCGTCGGCCCAGGCGAGGTCGTGCTGCGGCCCGCGCAACTGGCCCGGCCGCTCCGCCGAAAAGGCGGTGGCGACCGCGCCGTTGGGCCAGGTCAGCAGGCGCTTCGACGGTTCCCACAGGGGCTTCATCCAGGGCGGCGAAATCGCCAGCAGGCCGGATTCCCCCTCGATCATCACCTGGCGGGCATCGGCCGCGGTGGCACCCACCAGGGCGATCCGCCGCGCCCGGCCCGCCTCCACTTCGGCGCGGATGAATTCGGCACCGGCCCTGGTCTTCCCGAAGCCGCGCCCGGCCAGCACCAGCCAGCCGTGCCACGTTCCCTCGGGCGGCAGCTGGCTCGGCCGCGCCCAGAATTCCCAGTCGTAGAACAGCGCCTCGGCCTCACGCCGGCTCAGGCTCCTCAGGAAGTCCGCCCGCGTCTCGGCCGACAGCGAGGCGAGACAAGCGGCCCTGAAGGCGCTCGCGGATTTCGGCGCCGTCGCCATCCTGCTCCCCCGCTTGGTCGCTACGGTCGAGGCCGAAGGCCTGGCGTTCCAGGCGGATCAGCCGTTCGGCGGTGGTGCCGAGGGCGCGCACCAGGCCGGCCACGGTCTCGGCCCCGGCGGCGAAAGGCCCCTCCTCCGGCGGCCCGGTCGGTGCCGCCAGGTGATCGCGAAGGCCCTGCTGGACCTGGCCCAAAGTCTCGCGCAGGTCGGCGAGCAGGCGGCGATGCGCCCGCGCCACCTCGAAGCCGCGCCGCGCGGCGAGGTCGGCGTCACCGCCGCCCCGGATCCAGCCTTCGTCCTTCGCGCGCCGCCGCAGGGCAGCTTCCGAGAGGCCGTAACTCTCGGCGATTTCGGCCAGATAGAGCTGGCCCAGGCGATAGTCCCGCTCGACGCCGCGCCAATCGATGGGAGCGTCGCTCATCGCTATGCCTTTCGGGGACTGTAGTGATTATGTACCCATAATGTGCACAATGAGCCCAATAGTCAAGCAGATTTTGTGTCCTAAATGCGCGCGACGAGGGCATCGATGGCAGCAGCCACCTTTTCCGGCTGTTCCATCGGAATGAAATGGCTGGTCCCCGGCACCTGTTCCACCACGGCGTCCGGATGCAGCACCTTGAGCGCCCGCGCGCCGTCGGCCCGCAGGGTCGACTGATGCTCGGCATAAAGCGCGGTGATCGGGCAGGTCACCCGGGAAATGCGGCGCCAGAAGGCCAGCGAGATGGTCGAGAAGGTCCTGGCTTCCCAGGCGGGCGTGCAGGCGAGGCGCACCGTGCCGTCCTCCTGCTCGACCGTGCCGCCCTGGACATAGGCATCGAGGAAGCCGGGCGTCCAGGTCTTGAAGGCGCCGCGCCCGCGCCAAGCCTCGATCATGGCCTCGCGGCTGGCCCAGACGGCCCGGCGCCGCGCCGCCCGCTCGGCCAGCGGCATCCTGCCTGCAAGGCCGGTCGCCCGCGCCAGCGCCATGGCCGGCACGGCGGCGCGCGGCACCACGGCGGGATCGATCAGCAGGAGCCCGGCCACCAGATCGGGATGCAGCGCCGCCAGTTCGGCGCTCACCGCCCCGCCCATGGAATGGCCGGCCAGAACGGCCTTCTGCCCGAAGCCCTGGAGAATCGGCACGAGATCATGGACATAGCGGAGCCATGAGCGGAGCCGGCCCGCCTCCGCCGGCACGGTGCTCAAGCCATGACCCCGGAGATCGACCGCCCGGACCGTAAAGCGGTCGCACAATTGCGCCAGCAGCGGCGCATAGGTCTCGGCATTGAAGCCGGTCGCATGGGCGAAATGGATGAGTGGTGCCTGCCCCATCGGCGGCCCCCCGGCCAGGCAGGAAAAATGGCCGCTGCGCGCGGGGATTTCGATTCGGGCGAGTGGGGACAAGCGGCACATCCTCGTTCTGTTGCGCGCCATCCTGGAGCAAGCCATGCGCCGCCGTCCATCGACGGCGATGCTGCGATGCGATAGATTGGCCGTCACACAAGGGCCACAAAGATCGAGTCTGCTCCCGCCATGGTACGCCGTCTGACCGATGAACCCCCGATGCGCGGGCTCGAGCCCGAAGCCGTGCGCCCCGGCGCCATCGGCCGGGTCGAGCCCATAGGCCTGCGCCCGCCGCCGCAGCGCCGCCGCGGTCCCGACTGGGGCCTGGTGCTGATCACCCTGGCCTTTCTGGGCGGGGCCGGAGGCCTGCTCTATTTCGGCTACCTCAGGACCAAGGACGGCCTCCTCGAGGCGGGCGAGACCCATACGATCGCCGGCCGGCCCGACACGGTGATTCCCGACAATAACGGCACCCCGCCCGCCACCCGCCCGGGTGCGACCGGCGCCAGCGGTACCACCACCGGCACCACGGGGGGCACCGCCGCCCCGCGTGCGCCGATGCCGAGCGGCAGCGGCTATTCCCTGACCGACCAGGGTGTCCAGGGCGGCGACGTCTCGACCCGGCCCGGCGCCCATTCGGCGCCCGAGCCCCAGGGCCGCGAAGCACCCCGGCCGACCTCGTCGGCCCCGGGCACGCTCCAGGCCCCGCCGGGCGTGAAGCCGGTGAAATAGAGCTATAGACTGCTTGCGCATCGCCGCCGCCTGTGGCAGTTTCCGCGCCCTGACCGGGAACGCTGCTGTAGCTCAGTGGTAGAGCACTCCCTTGGTAAGGGAGAGGTCGACAGTTCAATCCTGTCCAGCAGCACCAGTCAGTCGAAACGGCCGCCCACCCGGGCGGCCTTTTTCATGTCTGGGCCAATAGGGCGCGAAAGCCGTCCTCGTCGATGATGCGGATGGCATGGCCCTGGGCGGCCATCGCTTCGGCGCGGAGTTGCTTCGAACTCTTGCCCCCCTCGTCGGCGCCGACCACCAGGAAGGTGGTGCGTGGCGAAACCGAGCTGTCGACCGCGCAGCCGGCCCGGGCCGCCAGGTCGGCCGCCGCCTTCCGTGCGATCGAGAGGGTGCCGGTAAAAACCACCACCTGGCCCGAGAGCGGCCCGGTGGGATCGCCCAGGCGGCGCACGTCCTCCCGCCGGCGCGATCGGATGGGAGCACTCGGCGCCGCCTGAAGCGCCAGCCATTCCTCGATCCCCCGGCCCGACTCGGCCAAGGCCGCCAGCACCACGTGGCCGGCCGCCTTGGCATCCTCCAGCGCGTGGTGATGCTCGAAGCGATAGCCGATCATGGCGGCGAGCGGCGCCAGGCCGAAGCCCCGGCGCGCGCAATGGGCCCAGGTCCGCCTCGCCATGCGGGCCGAATCGAGCCAGCGGCATTCGGGCTCCGCCACCCGCCAGCGCGCCGAGGCCCGTTCGGTGGCGACCCGGTCGAAGGCGGTATGGGTGGCGACCACCGTGCCGTCCAGCATCCGGTTCAGTTCGGGTGCCAGTTCCTCATAGGTCGGCGCGCCCCGCACCATCTCGGGCGTGATGCCGTGGATGGAGATGTTGAAGGCGTAGAAATCGTCCCGCGGGTCGATCAGCGAATAGAATTCGCCGGCCAGCTTGCCGTCCTCGAAACGGGCGATGCCGATCGAGCAGATCGAGCCCGTATCGCCATTCGCCGTCTCCACGTCCATGGCCAGGAAGTTCATCGAAGCGGTACCCCTTGGCACCCCGTGCCGACGCGAGCAGAATGCGTGAAATACTCACATAAAATAGGTGGGGGGACGCGCCATGGCCAGGGGCCTTGCGATCGACATGAAGAAGCGCCCGCGCCAGCGCCGGGCGGAAGCGACGGTCGAGGCCATGCTCCAGGCGGCGGACGAGCTGCTCTGCGCCCTGCCCTACGACAGGGTCACCACGAACCGGATCGCGGAACGGGCCGGCGTCGGCATCGGCTCGCTCTACCAATATTTCCCGAACAAGGAGGCGATCGTCGCCCGCGTCGTCACCCAATGGGTCGACGCCATGCTGGCCGAGGTCGGTGAGCGGCTGGCCGCCAGCGCCCAGCTCGAACTGGCCGCCGCGGCCCAGGCCATGGTCTCCGCCCTGTTCGAGGTCGTCGACCGGCATCGGGTCAAGGTCCGCCTGATCCTCGAGGTGATCCCCTTCGCCCTGCAGATCCCGGCGGTCGCCGAACTGCCGGCCAGCCTGATCGCCATCTCGGCCGCGACCCAGGCTTCGATCCGTGACCGGCTGAATTTCGCCAGGCCCGAAGCCGCCTCCTATGTCCTCATGGTGATGTCGCGCGCCTCGATCATCGAGACCGTGCTGCATTGTCCGCGCCACATCGACCGTGCCGACATCGAATATACGATCGCCGATTTCGTCGCCCGCATCATGCTCGGCAACGCCCCTCCCCCTCAGAACTGATAGGTCGCGGCGATGCCGATGAAGTCGCGGTCGATGAAGGGATTGCGCGAGCCGTTGGGCCCGCCGCCCGCCCCGAAGGACTTGAAATAGTTCAGGGTGACCGAGAAGCTCTGCGAGAATTCACCGCGCAAGCCGAACAGCATCGAGGTCATGCCCTTGGTGAAGCCCGGCAGCGGCGCCGGCGTGATGCCGAAGAGGCCGGTCGAAAAGGCCACCGAAGGCTGCAATTTCACCCCCGGCACCAGGTCCGGATAATCGAAGACGAAGAGGCCCTGCACCCCACCGGACCATTTGGTCGGGGTCTTGCCGGTGTTCCAGAACGGATCGCCCAGGTCGGTCACCGGCACCGGGGGCGAGATCTGATTGTCGCCCGGCAGGCCGAAGGAACGGCTGTAGAAGCCCGAAAAGCCGTTCTGGCCATAGGCACCGTAAGGATAGCCGTCGCGCAGGTCGACATGGAGCGCGCCGAATTCGACCAGGGCGATGACCGAGGTCGCCCCGATCAGCGAGGCGATCGGATCGGTGCCGCCGAAGATCTTGGTCAGGCGCAGCGCCGCCTGCCAGACGTCGTGCGGCTCGTCGGCATAGACCCGGCGGCCGGGGACATGGCTGTCGTCGAAGGTCTCGCCCGCCGGGCCGTCGGCGATCGGCGCGATGCCGAAATTATTCACATAGACAGGACCCAGCGGCAGGGTCTGGCCGCCGATCGTGGGCTGGCCGATCGGCAATTTCGCATTGGCCGTGCCCTGGTCGATCGGGATGCCGCCCACCTGGTCCAGCGACTTGGCGAAGAAGGCCGGGGCGGAGATGAAGATCGGCACGTCGTGTTTCCACGAAATCTCGCCGTTGATGGCGAGGCCGGTCCAATTCTCCGTCGTGTTGAAAGCCATGCCCAGCATCTGGAGATTGTCGGGGTAATAGACATAGAAGGCGCTGTTATCGAGATTCTTCAGCACAGTCGAGCGCGGCAGGGTGCCGATCGGCGGCTGGATCGCCGCCCCGGCCACGGGACCGATCAGCGGGTTCAACAGGTCGGAGGCGAGATTGCCGCTGGTCACGAAGCCGGGCACCAGGGCGCCGAGCGCCGTGGTGATCGCCTGTTGCTGCTGGAGCCCCAGGGTGCCGACCAGGGAACCGAGGGCACCCGCCTGGGCCTGCGCCAGGTCGACCTGGCCGGTGCCCTGGGCATAGCTCTCCGGCGCCTGGAAATAGAGCGAGGGCAGCCGGCTCCGGTACTTCACATAATAGAATTGGAACTCGGTATTGTTCAGCTCGGGCGCGAAATAGCGCATGGAGAGGCCCCAGTCGCCGGCATGGGGATCGTCCAGCCGGTGGATCGGGATGCCGACGGAAAGGGCCTGCGGCCCGCTGCCATAGGGCGGGGCCGGATTGTCGTAATCGGCGGCATTGTCGCGCCCGACCGTATATTCCCGCCGGTCGCCGAAATCGGTGAAGACCGAGGTGCCCTTCGCCCCCTCGCACAGATTGTCGTTGAAGGACAGGAAGCTGCCGCAGACCGGCAGCCGCGCCGGCTCGAAATCGAGCTGATAAAAGGCTTCGAACGACGGCCCGTCGTTCAGCTCGTAGGCGAGCTTGATCAAGGGCACCGGGATCAGCGCGTCCTTCAGCTCCGCCCCCGGGGTCAGAATCTTGGTGACGTCGATCGGATTGATCACCGAAATGCCGTTCAGGGTGAACAGCGCCTCGCCCCAGTTCAGGATCTGACTGCCGATCTTGACCTGGAGATTGTTGTCGAACAGGTTGAAATTGCCGCCGACATACCATTCGCGGAGCGTGGCGTCCCAATTCGCCTTGTCCAGGGCATTGGGCGAATAGCGGCCACGATAGGGCCGCTCGGCCGGGCCGTTGGCCGCCAGGTGATTGTTCAGCGCGACCGAATCGACGAAGGCTTCGCCGCTCACCGTGGCGAAGAAGTCGCGCCACTTCAGGCGTGCCTCGCTGCGGATCGTGGTGATCTGCGAGATCAGGTCGTATTTGTCGAAATTCAGGTTGCCGTCGTCTGAATCGGCGGGCGTGTAACTGCCACCGTTATAATAGCCGACGTTGCGCGGGTCGCGGTCGGCCATGCGCATCTGGGCGCCGATCGAGAGCGTGGTGATGACGCTGCCGGTGACCTCGTCGCCCAGTTCGAAGTCATAGGCGGCGGCGGAGGTCGCCATGGCGGTCAAGCCGGCGGCGGCGAGCAGAAAGCGGCGGCGAGCCATGGTCCGCGCCTCCTATTGCGAACCCATCCGTCGCACGGCATCGGGCGAGAAGACCGCGGAATCCAGGTCCTTCGGCTCGAAGTCGACCGGCCTTTCCTCGTTCACCATGCCGAAAGTCAGATATTTGCCCGATTGCAGGTCGTAGGAAATCTGCACGGCCGAGGAACAGAGCGGCACCTCATAGGCGCTCAGCAGCGGGCCTTCCTGCATCCGCCACAGCGCGCCATGGGTGTCGTAGGCGTCGATCATGACGATGTTCCAACTGTCCTCGTCGAGGTAGAAGCTGCGCCGCCCGTAGATGTGCCGGGTGCCCTCCTTCAGCTTCGATTCGACCACCCAGGCCCGGTGCAATTCGTAACGATTGAAGTCCTGGTTGATGTGGTTCGGGGTCAGGATCTGCTTGTATTTGTATTTGTCCGAGGCGAGCTCATAGGCGTTGTAGCCCATGTAGAGCTCGCGCTTGGGCTGGAGCGTGAAGCTGAAGCGGTCGGTCGCGCCGTTATACATGTCGAAAGTGTCGGCGGGGGCGAGGCCGTCGGTCTGCGGCGCCGGATTGTCATAGGCGATGTCGGGGGCGCGCAGCAGGCGCCTTGTGCCCGGGTTGTAGATCCAGGCCTGGCGCGGCAGTTCCTTGGCGTTGATCGTGTCGAGCACCAGGACGATGGTCCCGGCCGAACGCGGCGGATAGGTGATGAAGTTCAGGTAGGAGATGGCGATGTTGTCGAGCTGCTTGATGTCGCTCACGTCGCCGATCTTGTTCAGGCCCGGGCCGTTGTAATGGGCGATGCCCTCGTCGTGGCCGCGCACCAGGTCGTAGCTGCCGTCGCGGGCCACCAGGGCGGCGGTGAACCAGCGCCGCGCCTTGAAGCCGCGGTAGCGCAGCCGATGGTTCCAGATCGCCTCGACCCCCGATTGCGGAATCGGGAAGGGATTGCCCAGCAAGGCGTCGTTCAGGCCGTTGTCGTCCTCGGTCATGGTCGCCGTGACGGCATTCCGCTTGTTGGCGTCCAGCACCCGCTGCGGCAGGGTGCAGCTGCGCCGGCTCTGGTAGACCGGCAGCTTGTAGGTCGGATAGAGCTTCAGCAGGGCGATCTGGCCGGTGGTCAGGCGCGCCTCGTATTGCTTCAAGTTCTGGCCGGTGATGGTGAACAGCGGCTTGTCGTCGGGAAAGGGGTTCGGGTAGTGCATGCCCGGCTTGTAGCCGGCGGGCGGCGCGGTCATGCCGCCGGTCCAGGGCGGAATCGAGCCGTCGGCATTGCCGGCGCGCACGGCGCCCATCGGCGTCAGGTCCTTGTCCAGCCGGTCCGCCTCGGACTGCGCCACCTTGGCCGCCGCCCCCTCGACGGTGATCGCGCCGAGCAGGCCCGCCAAGGCCCCGACCAGGACCCACGCCTTCATCTTCATGCCCTTCCCCCCTGTGGCCGGTCTCGTGGCCTGCCCTTGCCGGGCATGGCCTTCGCCGGATTTCCGACTCCAGGTTGAACAAGCCCGCCGCCCTTGTGAATTCGCGTTCCCGCCGCCGCAGCCGCCGGTCCGCAGGCGCCGGAATCCCGGGCTTCCTGCCCGCTCGTTCCGGGCAAATGTAGAATTCGACTGCGGCTTACTCGCAAATGCCCCCGGGCCGAAGCCCGGCCGGGCGGCGAAAAACCCCTCTGATCAGAGGGGGGCGGCAAGTTGCGGGGTAGCGCACCCTTGATTCTCTCTTGCGGGCACGGGAGGCCATGGTGGCGCTGGAATTCGATCTCTCTCTTCTCTCTGCGGAACGCTCCGTCGGCCAGTGGCTGCGGGGCCTGCGCGCCGTGCGCGGCTATTCGTCGAATCTGGTCGCGGAACGCGCCGGGCTCGCCGTCGAACGCCTGGAAGCGATCGAGGCGGGAACCGCGGAACGGCCGGAACTGCGGGAAATGGCGGCCATCCTGCGCGCCATCGACGGCCGCCTGGTCGAACGCCTGGTGCAATTCGCCACCACCCTCGGCGCCTCCGCCGTCTCGATCGACGACGCCAGCGAATTGTCCCATCTGGCCAGCCGCATCGTCGCCGCCTTCGGCTGCGTGTCCTCTACCGCGACCCGCGGTGCCGTCGCCGATCTGCTCGAGGCGGTCGCCGGCTATGGCGCGGCGCACCGGCTGAACGCCTGAAGCGTCCAGAAATCTCGGAATCCCCTCTGATCAGGCAGGAGAAACGAACAAACTAAAAATTGTCTCATGAACCGTCACAACTTGGAGACGTTTCATGATCGATGTCATCGGCCCTTGGAATCGCGCCCATCATCAGGCCACCCTCGACGCCATGTTCCGCCTGCGTCACCAGGTTTTCGTCGAGGAATTGGGCTGGCACCTGCCGCTCGCCCGGGACGGCATGGAAAGCGACCAGTTCGACGGTCCACGCACGGTCTATCTGGTCTATCGCGACGCGCTCGGCCGGGTCGCCGGCTCGATGCGCCTGATCCCGACCACCGATCCCCATGTCCTGGGCGACGTCTTCCCGCAGCTCTGCTCAGGCCCGGTGCCGCGCAGCCCGGCAATCTACGAAAGCAGCCGGAGCTGTATCGCCGGCTTCGCCCGCTCGGGTGATGCCCAGGGCACGATCTGGGGAGCCCTGACCTGCGGCATGATCGAATTCGCCATGCTGCGCGACCTCGACTGCATCACCGCGGTGATGGAGCGGCGCATGGTCGCCATGGCCAAGGTGGCGAACTGGGAGCTCGAGGTGCTGGGTCCGGTGCTGGAAATCGCGGGCACCGATGTGGTCGGCGTGCGCATGCCGATCGACCCCGCCGCACTGGACACCGTGCGCCGCCAGCGCCGGGTGCCCGATCCCGTGCTGCAGCTCCGTTTCGCCGCGGCCGCCTGAACGGCCCGGACGGCGTGCCGGACCGGCGATCAGGGGGCGACTTCGCCCATCTTGATCGCCATCATCAAGGCTACCGTCCGGCTGGCGGTGCCGTATTTCTTCTTGGCGTTCTCGATGTAGTAGTGAACCGTCGCCTCGCTCAAGCCGATGATCTGGCTGATCGCCCAGTCGGACTTGCCGGCGCTCACCCATTGCAGGCATTCGCGCTCGCGCTGGGTCAGGGTCGGCAGGTCCGGGGTCTGGGCCGCCCGCACCAATTGGTGGGCGCGGCCCAGCACGGCCAGCGACAGATGGGAAATCAGGCGGCGCACCCGGGGATCGCCGTCCACCTCGGTGCCGGCGAAGGTCAATTCCGCCCGGTAACCGCCCGGCCCGTGCAGCGGCACGGTCAGGCCGTGGCGCAGGCCGAAGTCGGTCGCCTCGTTCATCACCCGGCGCGCCGAAGGCTTCACCCCCTGCGACGCCTCGGCCCAGGTGAAGGGCAGCAATTCGGTCGCCGCGCGGCGGAACACCGGGTCCACCACGGCGAAATTGCTGGCCACGTAATGGTCGACCCAGGGCTGCGGCATCCGCAGGATCATCAGGGCGTCCGCGGGCAATTGATTCACCCGCGGGATTTCCATGCAGGCGCCCGACTCGTAGCCGTAGCGCCGCGCCACTGCCGCCGCGATCTCGAACGCTGCCGTTGCCGACTGCGTCCCGTCGACCCTGGCGATCAGATCCAGTAAATCATCATTCACGTGCAAGCCCTGCCCGGCTAATGCCCGCGACGATTGTCCCTCGCTTCGCGCATTTCGCCAAGAGTGCGCACGTCGTCCAATAGTCGATTCATGGCTTCAATGCCATGGTCCCGGCGGATTCTTTCAACCAGGAATATCAGCATCGCCTCGAGATCGCCGATGGGTAGAGGGCGCAGGTTATGCCCGCGCTGGGTCGAGCGCCGCCACTCCTCCTCCAGGATCAGACGGAGGACACCGTCCCCATGGTCGGCCGCGATGGCCGAAGCCACCGCCCGCAGCCGTTCGGCGGCTGTCTTCTCTTCACCCGCCGGAGCCGTTTCGACGACCTCTCGGGGTATCGTGCCGCGGTTCATGGGACACCTACCAAAGGTTATCATTACAGATACACGATCAACCCCAGCGGGATCAAGGGATAGAAGACCAGCCCGCCGGCAGGCTGCCCGCGTCGCGCCAATAACGCAGGCAGAAACTCCAGGCCCCCCGCGCTTCGGCGGCCGCGATTTCGAACAGCAGCCGGCGCAAACCGTCCGCCACCGGGCCGAGACCGGTGAGGGCGAGACACCGCAACACCCGCGTCAGCCGCAAGTGATTGTGGTTGGCCGACCCCAACCAATGGTCGTATGGTCCCGGAAAATCGGCGCCTCGCGCGAATTCCGTTCCCTGGCGGACGATACCGTAGAGCCGCATCAGCGCATCGGTCGAAACCAGCAACGAATCCTGTAACGTGGGATCCGCGGCGATCCTGCGCGCCTCCGCCTCGCTCAGCGTAGGCGCGCCGGGATTGGCGCCGCTGACCTCGGGCAGGGGAAAGAGCCATTGGATGAAATCGTGCCGGGCTTCGAGCCAGCTCGCCGGCTTGGCGCGGATTTCGTCGATCAGGCGCCCTTCGTCGTCCGGCGCCCGGCCAGACAGGAAATCTGTGAGCAACGTCACTGTCCGAGCCCTCCCCTTGCGACAGCATCACGGAATGAACACCATGCCGACCTGATGCCACCATGCTTTCAAGGCAAAGCTGCGGCATTCGTGAACGGGGGAAACCACCATGCATTTCCGCACCACGCTCAGGGCGCTGCCGCTCCTGGCGACCGCCGCCTTCGGCGCTCCGGCCGGCCTCGGCTTCGGGGCCGCCGAAGCGGCCGACCTGACGCTCGACCGGGTCATGCTGTCGACCGGCGGCGTCGGCTATTTCGAATGGGAAGCCAAAGTCGACGGCGACGCCACCCTGACCCTCGACGTGCCGCTCGACCAGGTCGACGACGTCCTGAAGAGCCTGGTGGTGTTCGACGACAAGGGTGGCGTCGGCGGCATCGAACTGCCCGGCCAGCAGCCGGTCTCACAGCTTTTCCGCGACCTGCCCTTCGGGCCCGAGGCGCTCGAATCACCGATCGCCCTGCTCAATGCGCTCCAGGGCTCGGAAGTGACCGCGACCGGCGCCCGCACCCTGACCGGCCGCCTCCTCAAGGTCGAGCCGGAGACCACCACGCTGCCCTCCGGCGCCACCGTCACCCGCAACCGGGTCAGCCTGATGACCGCCGCCGGCCTGCAGCAACTGGTGCTGGAAGACGCCCAGTCGCTCGCCTTCACCGATCCTGCCCTGCAGGCCCAGGTCGACAAGGCGCTGGCCGCGATTTCCGCCGCCCATGCGCGCGATCGCCGCGGCCTGACCATTGCCGCCCGCGGCCAGGGCTCGCGCACCGTGCGCGTCGCCTATGTCGTCGCGACTCCGCTCTGGAAGACGTCCTACCGGGTCAGCCTGCCGGCCGATCCCGAGGCCGCCGCGGCCCGGCTCCAGGGCTGGGCGGTGGTCGAGAACATGAGTGGCCAGGACTGGAAGAATGTCGAGCTGACCCTGGTCTCGGGCAGCCCGGTGACTTTCCGCCAGGCCCTTTACGCCTCCTATTACGTCGACCGGCCGGAAGTCCCGGTCGAGGTCGTCGGCCGCATCCTGCCCAATGTCGATACTGGTGCCAGCCTCTATGTGGCTGGCGGCGGTGCCGCCCAGGACGACACGCGGAGCTACGACCGTTCCCGCGGTCTTTCCGCCGCCTCGGTCGGCGGCGCCCCGCCCTTGCCGGCAGCGGCCCCCGCCCCGATCATGGCCTCGCCCTATGCGGAAGCCGAGGCCAAGGCGGCAGAGCCGAGCGATTTCGCCCCCGCCTCGCCCGATGCCTCGGCCGCCTCGACCGAAGCCCTGACCCAGATCGTGTTCAAGCTCCAGGCGCCGGTCTCGGTCGCCGCCGGGCGCTCGCTCTCGGTCCCCATCATCGACCGCGACGTGCCGGCGGCCCGCCTCGCGCTCTATCAACCGGGTGTGCACCAGCGCCATCCGCTGGCCTCGATCAAGCTGAAGAACGACGGCGCCACCGGCCTGCCCCCGGGCATCCTGACCCTCTATGAAAAGGGCGAGGACGGCAGCTTCTCCTATGTCGGCGATGCCCGCCTGTCCGCCCTGCCGGCGGGCGAGGAGCGCATGATCTCCTACGCCCTCGACCAGAAAGTCCGCGTCGACCGCGCCGATACCGACGATTCGAGCTTCACCTCGGGTACCATCTCGCGCGGCGTCTTCACGGCGCAGAGCGTGGCGCGCCGCACCATGACCTTCAAGGTGGCCGCCCCGGCGCGCGAGAGCCGCAGCCTGATCCTGGAACTGCCCAAGCTCGCCGGCTATGCGCTGGTCGAGCCCAAGTCGGGGGTCGAGGAGACCGACCTCTACTGGCGCATCCCCGTCAAGCTCACGGCCGGCAAGACGGCCGAGGTCAAGGTGGTGGCCGAACGCCCGGGCACGACGACGATCGGCATCGCCGACCTCAGCGATGCCCAGATCGCCTATTATTCGGCGAGCCGGGCGGTCGACGCCAAGGCCAAGGACGTCTTCACCAAGCTGGCCGCCCTGAAACGGACCCAGGCCGAAGCCGAGCAGACGGCCGAGGCGCTGTCGTCCAAGCTGGGCGACCTGACCGAGGAACAGGCCCGGCTGCGCGCCAATCTCGACGCCGTGCCGCATGACAGCGATCTCTACCGCCGCTACCTGAAGAAGCTCGACGAGCAGGAAACCGCGATCGAGCAGCTCCAGTCCAAGATCGCCGACGCCAGGGACGTGGCCGAGGCGGCGGACAAGAAGCTGGCCGACTTCATCGCCGGCCTCTGAGCCGGCATCGTCCCGGGGGACCCGGCCGCGACCATTCGCCGGGTCCTTCCGCTGTTGCCCACCGCGGCCGGGCCGTGGATCATGCGACCATGTCGCCCGCCCGCCACCGTCTCCTCTCCGCCGGATTTTTCGCCCTCGGCATGGCCGGGGCGGCGGTCACGGCGGTCGCCCTGGTGGCGGCGCGGGAACACTGGACGGCGGGGGACTGGCCGGCCACCACCGCCGAAGTGGTCGACGCCGTGGCCGCCGGCCCGGCCGGCGAGACGGCCGCCTATCGCCTGCGCGTCCGCTTCCTGCCGCCCGGCCACGCCATGGTCGAGGCCGAGACGGTGGACGAGATCGGCGAACGTCAGCTCGCCCTCTTGCGCGAAGTGGCACCCAGCCCGGGCGGCACGGTGAAGAATCCGACCGCGCTGGTCTATTACAGCCCCGAACAAGTGGACGAAGTGCGCCTCGGCCCGCCCGGACGGGGCGACCGGCTGGCTGCGCTGGGCTTTGCCCTGGCCGGGCTGGCCGGCCTGACCGCGTCGGTCGCCGGCTTCCGCCGCGCCGCCGACTTCGTGGTCAGCCCCGCAGGATCCCGACCATCAGGAGGAACTGGCCGACGTAATAGCTCGCCCAGATGATGTGGTGGATGCCGCCGAAGGGGGTGCCGAAACGCGCCACCGCGATCAGCGCGTCCGAACCCATGAAGAGCAGGGCGCCGGCCGCGATCCAGGGCGTCGTCGCCGGCACCAGCAGGGCGCCGGAGACCATGACCAGGATCACCGCCATATAGACGCCGACCGGCCCCGCCAGCTCGCCCATCTGGCCCTTCAGCCCGACGAAGAGACCGACCGCCAGCAGGACCGCGACACCGATCACGGCGAAGCGCCAGAGCTCCGCCTGCATCGGGAACCTGGTCATCACCAGGGCGAAGATCGCGGCATAGGCGACATGGGCGCAGAGGAAGGAGCCGAGGCCGGGCACGAACCATTTCTTGTCGTCTTCGAGGGCCAGGAAAACGTCGCCCGCGGTCGACAGCACCAGGGCCGCCAGCAAGAGGAGGCCCAGCGGCGAATTGAGCGGGATCGAGATCAGCACCAGCACGGCCAGCAGGCCGACCGGCACCGCCTTCAGATAGGGCATCAGCGGGTACCAGCTCTCGCCCGCCCGCCCGAGATAGAAGATCGAGGCGAGCAGCGAGACGAGGAAGAGCCCGTAGCGGATCGCATCGAGATCGTCGCCCTTGGGGCCCAGCATGGGAACGGACAGCATCTCAGCCTCTTTCTTTGGTTTCGGCGCGCTTCGCCAGGGGATGGCGTGCCGCCATCCGGCGCAGCACGAAGCCCGGCAGATATTTGATCAATCCCGCCGTCGCCTTGTTGGCGGTGCCGTTGACCAGCACGCTCTCGCGCCCGGCCATGACGGCCGCGACCGCCTCTTCGGCGACGACCTCGGCACTCTGCCACTGCCAGCCGGGGATCGCCTTGGCGACTTCGGCGATGCCGGCGCTGGCGTGGAATTCGGTTCGCGTGAAGCCCGGGCAGGTGGCCAGGACATGGACGCCCTTGCCCCGGACTTCCGCGGCCAGGAATTCGGAGAAGCGGACGACGAAGGATTTCGCCCCGGCATAGAGGGTCGAACCCGGGATCGCCGGCACGAAAGCCGCCAGCGAGGCGACATTGAGGATGCGTCCCCAGCGCCGCGCGATCATGCCGGGCAGCAGGCGGTGGGTCAGTTCGGCCGGCGCCGTCACCATCACCTGGATCAGGTCGCGCTGGTCTTCCCAGGTAGTGTTCTCATAGGCCGGCGGCACGCCGAAACCGGCATTGTTGACCAGCATGTCGACCTGGATGCCGCGCGCCGCGATCGCCGCGACCAGGTCGGCCGGCGCCTTGGGATCGGCCAGATCGGCCGGGATCACCTCGACGGCGACGGCGAAGCGTTTCCGCAGATCTTCGGCCAGGGCGTCGAGGCGGTCGGCCCGCCGCGCGGTCAGCACCAGGGCGAAACCGCGTTTGGCCAGGGTTTCCGCGAAGGCGACGCCGAGCCCCGCCGACGCCCCGGTGACCAGGGCGGTACGCCCCTTGCCTTCGGCCTTCGCCATGTTTCCCCCGGGTCTGTGTTCCGCGCCCCCGGGCGGGGGCGGGGACGATGGGGGGCGGCCGAAACCGCCCCCCGGCAGTCGTTACAGGATCTCGAACAGGCCGGCCGCACCCATGCCGCCGCCGATGCACATGGTGACGACGCCGTATTTGGCGCCGCGCTTCTTGCCTTCGAGCAGGACGTGGCCGGTCATGCGGGCACCCGACATGCCGTAGGGATGGCCGATCGAGATGGCGCCGCCCGAGACGTTCAGCTTCTCCATCGGAATGCCGAGGCGGTCGCGGCAGTAGACGACCTGCACCGCGAAGGCTTCGTTCAGTTCCCAGATGCCGATGTCGTCGACCTTCAGGCCATGACGGGCGAGCAGCTTCGGCACGGCGAAGACCGGGCCGATGCCCATTTCGTCCGGCTCGCAGCCGGCGACCGCGAAGCCGCGGAACACGCCGAGGGGCTTCAGGCCGCGCTTCTCGGCGACCTTGGCTTCCATCAGGACGCAGGCCGAAGCGCCGTCCGAGAGCTGCGACGCATTACCGGCGGTGACGAAATTGTCCGGGCCCTTCACCGGCATCAGCTTGGCGAGACCTTCGATCGTGGTCTCCGGCCGGTTGCCTTCGTCCTTCACCAGTTCGACTTCGACGTCCGAAGTCTGGCCGGTCGCCTTGTCGAAGACCTTCATCACGGTCTTCAGCGGCACGATCTCGGCGTCGAAGGCGCCGGCCGCCTGGGCCGCCGCGGTGCGCTGCTGCGACGACAGGGAATATTCGTCCTGCGCCTCGCGGCTCACCTTGTAGCGGTGGGCGACATTGTCGGCGGTGTCGAGCATCGGCATCCAGAGCGAGGGCTTGTGCTCCATCAGCCAGTCTTCGGTGAAGTAATTGACGTTCAGATTGTTCTGAACCAGCGAGATCGACTCGAGGCCGCCGCCCACCATGATGTCGGCATTGCCGGCCATGATGGTCTGCGCTGCCAGCGCGATCGCGTTCAGGCCCGAGGAGCAGAAGCGGTTCAGCGTGGCGCCCGAGACGGTGACGGGCAGGCCGGCGCGGATCGCCGCATTGCGCGCCACATTGTGGCCGGTGGCACCTTCCGGCAGGCCGACGCCGAGATAGACGTCGTCCACCTCTTCACCGGCGAGGCCGGCGCGGGCGACCGCGTGTTTGATCACATGGCCACCCAGGGTGGCACCGTGGGTGGCGTTGAAGGCGCCCCGGAACGCCTTGCCGATGGGCGTACGGGCGGTCGAGACGATGACGGCTTCTCTCATGGCACTGGCTCTCCTCAGCTCGGGCGCTTGTCCGGCCCTTTGACTGCGCGGCCTTGATAGCCTGCGGCTTCGGGCGCGCAAACAGGAAATTTGGCCTCAGGCCCGCCGATCGCGGTGCAATTGCGCCATCCACGAAAACAGCTCGACCACATTCGGCGGATTGGAATCGCCCGAGAATTCGCGGTAGAGCGTCGCGACATTCACGGCGATCCGCTCCGCCTCGCCCCAGTCCGACCATTGGTCGAGGGCGATCGAGCGCGCCGCCTCGAAAGCGCCGAGGCCGGCATCGAAACGCGCCTTCGCCTCGTCCCTTATATGGCCGAGATAATCGCGCAGCCGAGCGACATGCGCCTTGGTCGCGAGCGGCCCGTGACCCGGCACCACGGTCTCGACGTCGAGGCCCAGGATATGGTCGCAGGCATCGATCCAATTGCCGACCGGCCCGGCCCACATCACCGGATGCCCGCTCGAAAACAGCAGGTCGCCGGTGAACACCGTCTTCGCATGGGGCACATGGACGATGGTGTCGCCCTTGGTATGCGCCGGCCCCAGTTCGACGCATTCGATGGCACGCCCGCCGGCCGCCAGGATGCAACGGGCGCAGAAGGTCTTGGTCGGCGGGCTCTCGACGACGCCGGCGAAATCGAAGGCGCCGAAAATCTCCTTGAGATAGTCGCCGAGGGGCCCGAGCTCATTCGCCGCCGCCATCATGGAGGCGAGCATGGCGGGCGGCACTTCGGCCATTTCCTCGGCGCTCGACCGGCTGGCCACGATCTCGGCGCCCTCGACCAGGGCATTGCCCCAGCAATGGTCGCCATTGGCATGGGTATTCACGACCGTGCCGATGCGCGCGCCCGGCACCGCATCCTTCATCGCCGCCAGCATCTCGGCGGTCAGGCGCTGGTCAAACAAAGTGTCGACCAGCACGGCCTCGCCGCCGTCGGCGATCAGCCCGGCGTTGGACCAGCCCCAGCCGCCGTCCGGTTGCAGCCAGGCATAGAGCCCGTCACCCAGTTCGTGCAGTCCCCGGCGATAGGTCGCAGCCATCGGATCCCCCCTCTTCGGCGGCGCGGATTGTCGGGGGGCTTGCGTCATGCGGCAATGCGAAATTGACTGTTCCAAACGCCGTCCGCGCTCTCTATGAAAATTGGACGAATTGTCATGTTCTGGGGTGATCGGATGTCTGTTGCGGAACCCGTCGTTGTCGATTGGCCCGGCTTCCTCGGCCTGATCGGGCCCGTGCGCACGGAAAAGCCCGACGGCGAGCGCTGGCTCTTCTCCTTCACCGTGGGCGAGCAGCATCTGAACCCGGGCAATGTCTGCCACGGCGGCATGCTGATGAGCTTCGCCGACCATGTGCTCGGCACCGTGGTCTGGGAGTCGATCGGCCACCGGCCCTGCTCCACCATCACGCTGAATTGCGACTTCGTCACCGCGGCCAAGCTCGGCGACCTGGTCGAGGGCGAGGCACGCATCACCCGCTCGACCCGCTCGCTCATTTTCGTCAACGGCTTGCTCACGGCCGGCGGCAAGGTGGTGCTGCAGGCGAACGGCATCTGGAAAGTGCTGGGGGCGTGAGCAAGCGGCCGGATAAGGGACCGCGCGGTCTCTATCCCGGCCGGCCCCCGACGGCCGACGAAAAAGCCCTGCTCGACGCCGCCATGTCCGGCGTCAAACCGATGAAGCGGGCGACGGTCACCCCCGCCCTGGCGCCCCTGCCCGGCGCCCGCCCCCGCCTCTCGGTCACCAGGATCGAGCATCCGCTCTCGGGCGAGGCGCCGGCCCCCGCCCATCGCATCCACGACATGGATGGCCTCAAGCAGCGCCGCCTGATGCGCGGCGAATTGAAGGTCGAAGCCCGCCTCGACCTCCACGGCCATACCCGCGACTACGCCCACCGCGCCCTC
The DNA here is from genome assembly GCF_041650655.1 of Zavarzinia sp. Classification (GTDB taxonomy): domain Bacteria; phylum Pseudomonadota; class Alphaproteobacteria; order Zavarziniales; family Zavarziniaceae; genus Zavarzinia. The sequence continues at coordinate 35,392 of NZ_JBAZKR010000006.1, read as the reverse complement.
GACCGCTTCCTGATCGACAGCCACGCTGCCGGGCTCCGCACCGTGCTGATCATCACCGGCCGGGGCCGCGGCCCGATCGACCAGGCCCCCGACGGCGTGCTCCACCACATGGTGCCGCGCTGGCTCAACGCGCCGGAGCACAATCACCGCGTCCTCGGCTGGCACCCGGCGCAGCGCCGGGACGGCGGCGAAGGCGCCCTCTACGTCGTACTGCGCCGCGCCCGCGACTGAACCTTCTCAATCGACGATCGGCGGCGCCGTCGCCTCGGCCACGCCCTTGGCCGAGAGCCGTTCCAGCGTCGCCGCCAGCCCGGCCGTATCCGGGCAGATCAGCAGGCTGGTCGCCCGCCCCCAGGCCAGGCGAAGCACATGGCAGCCGCGGTTCCAGGTCCGGACTCCGTCCGTGCCCGAATTGCTCTCCCGCCATTCGGCCACCACCAGCGTGTTCCAGGGGCCGCCGGCGACCTGGATGCGCCCGACCTCGAAGCCGATGTCCGGCATCAGGCGATAGAGCCGCTCGTACCAGGCCCGCGTCGCCCCCAGGCTGCGCCGGACCCCGCCCAGCGCGCTCTCGCCCAGGAAGCCGTGCTCGAAACGGGGCGCGAAGGCGCGCAGCACGGGCTCCGCATCGCCCCGGCTGACCGCCTCGAAGAGCTGCCGCACCTTGCGGCGCACGATCGCGTGATACACGGCCACCTCCATTCAATGATTGAACTGACAATAGCGCCTTCAGTTCAATCAAACAACGGACTAGAGTCGCACCATGCAGAGAACCAGCTTCGCCCCCATGCATTGCTCGCTCGCCCGCGGCCTCGACCTGATCGGCGACTGGTGGACGCCGCTCATCGTGCGCGACCTCTTCCTCGGGCTCACCCGCTTCGACGAGCTGGCGGAAGACCTCGGCATTTCCCGCAATCTGCTGACCCGCCGCCTGGCCGCCCTGGTGAAGAACGGCATCGTCGAGAAACACGCCTATTCGAGCCGGCCACCCCGCTACGACTACCGCCTGTCGCCCGCCGGCCTCGACCTCGTGCCCATCATCGTGGCGCTCACCGCCTGGGGCGACCGCTGGGCCCCGCGCCCGGAAGGCCCGCCCGTCCTGTTCCGCCACATCCCCTGCGGTGCCGTGGTGGTGCCCGAGATCGCCTGCCCCGCTTGCCACGGGCGGATGGCAGCCGATACGATTCAGGCACTGCCGGGGCCGGGCGGCGCGATCGCGCCGGGCACCCGGGTTCTGGCTCGCCGGCTGGCCGGCCAACAAACAGAAGGCCGGCACACCGGCCTTGGGGGGAGTGGAAAGACGACATGAGCAACCTCGGCCCTTCCTCGCAGCGCTTCTACAGCCAGGGCCTGCGGCTCCATTACGTCGACTGGGGCAACGAGGAGGCGCCGCCGCTGATCCTGGTCCATGGCGGCAACGACCATTGCCGGAGCTGGGACTGGGTCGCCCAGCGCCTGGCCGACCGCTTCCATGTCATCGCGCCCGACCTGCGCGGCCACGGCGACAGCGACCACGCCCCGGGCAGCCATTACCCGACCCACGGCTTCATCCTCGACCTCGCGCAATTGATCGAGCAGCGCCGGCTGGCCCCGGTCAACATCCTGGCCCATTCCTGGGGTGGTGCGGTCAGCCTGCTCTATGCCGGGATCTATCCCGAGAATGTCGCCAAGCTGATGGTCATCGAGGGCTGGGGTCCCTCACCCGCGATCCTGGAAAAACACGCCAGCCTCGCCCCGCACGAGCGGCTGCGGCAATGGATCGAAGGCACCCGCGCCGTCGCCCGCAAACAGGCGCCGCGCTATGCCTCGATCGAGGATTGCATCGCCCGCATGAAGGCGGCCAACACCCGCCTCTCGGACGAACAGGCCCGACACCTCACCGTCCACGCCGCGGCCCAGAACGAAGACGGCAGCTATTCCTGGAAATACGACCCCTATGTCCGGGTGATCAGCCCGGTGTGGAATTCGCCCGAAGAACTGGGCCGCATCTGGTCGCGCATCGACTGCCCCGTGCTGCTGCTCCGCGGTACCGAGAGCTGGGCCAGCGACCCGGTGGCCGACGGCAAGACCGCCTGGTTCGACCAGGTCCAGGTCGAGACCTTCGAGAATGCCGGCCATTGGGTCCATCACGACCGGCTGGACGATGTCGTCGCCCTGGCGCGCCGGTTTTTTGACACTCGAATTTAGTAATAAGAAAATCAGCTTTTGAATTTCTTGTGGAATACTTGACCTCGCGTCGAGTCGTCCTATATTCGAGCCATCCGCCCTGAACCGGCGGCGCCTGGTCCCCGAGACGGACCCGCGGAATTTGATGGGAGCAGCTTGCGCCGCGTCATCCCTGCTAAAGCGCCACGACGACGGTCGTGGTTCCCCGATCTGGAGGAGTGAACCGATGAACTGGCCGATGACGACCGCCCGGACGATCCGAAAATCGCGGGCTCTCCGGCGAATGCACAACTTCTGTTGTCGCACCCGCTGAGCCCCCGTACCGACCCGAGATTGTCACGGTCCCGCGTTACAAGTGCGTGGGACGCCAGGAGAATGAAATGTCTTTCGTCACCAGCGAAGGCGTCGATTCGACGCCGGCCTTCACCATCGAAGTCGATGACGTCGTCGCCGGGCTCGCGCTCCGCGAACGCAGCGGCTTCAGCTTCGTCGCCGCCGATCCCCGCTTCCGCCTGCTCGACGGCAGCCGCTTCCGCCGCCTGCATCAGATCGAGGCGGCCGCCCGCAACGTGCTCCGCGCCAGCCTGCCGCACCGCCGGCTGCACGCCGCCTGATTCCCTGGAACCCTGCCGGCCGATGGTCCGGCCGGCCTGGGTTCCTTCCGCCGAATGAATTCATCCCCCATCCGGCGACTTTCGGGCGGCAGCAATGCCGCCCGATTTGTTTAGACTGCCGCGCAAGGCGCGGCCCGCGGCAGCAATGCCGCCCGATTTGTTTAGACTGCCGCGCAAGCGCAGCCCGCGGCCTCTCCGAGAGAGCAGTCACACGCGATCGGCGCGGTCCCGGTAATCGGCCGCCGACGCCCCGCTCGCGATTCCGGCGAGCGCCTCGCGTTTCGGCGCCGAACCGGAACCACCCACCCCGAAAGCCGGCGGCTTCAGCGGATTGATGCCGTCCTTGCGCAGCGCCGACCAGGTCCAGAGCGCGCCCAGGAAATCCGGCACCACGAAGGCGATGTAGAAGGGCCGCATGCCGAAGACCAGGATCAGGGCGACGAAGACCGGCACGATGAGGATGCGCATCTGCACCGACCAGCAGAAGAAGGGCACCACGCCCGCGCGCCCGAGGTTGCAGTAGTAATAGCCGACGATCAGCACGACGACGCCGAGGAAGCGGATCCAGTCCAGCCCCTCGATCGGAAGCTGGAGGAGGCCCAGCACCAGTTCCGGCGCCACCACCATGGGCAGGCCCGCCGCGAAGACATAGAAGGAAAAGAAGAAAATCGTCCGGGCCGATGCGCTCATCGGGGCCTCCCTCACAGCAGGCCGGGGATCACGGCCCGGCGCGATTTCGGATAGTCGGGGAAATGCTCGCGGTACCAGCGGTGATGGGCGAGCGCCCGCGGCATCAGATTGGCCAGGGTGAAGAAGACGAAGACGGCGAAGGCCGGCGTCCACACCATGAGCCCGAAGCCGCACCACCAGACGATCTCGCCGAAATAATTGGCGGCCGAGACCCAGCGGAAGGCGCCGCCCCGGGGGATGCGATAGCCGGTGAAGCCGTCACTCCTGAGGTTGATCAGGATGGTGTCGGCCTGGAAATTCACCACCCAGCCGGCGACCGCGATCACCAGGCCGACGACGAAACGGGGGTCCGAAAACCACGCCGCCGTCATCAGGTGCTCGGCATGGCCGACCGCATAGGCATTGGCGAAACCGTTCAGCAGGTTGAACAGGAAACCCATGACCACCGCGATCAGCGGGAACTGCCGGTGCGTGTCGCGCATCCGCAGGGGATAGATCAGCCCGCGATAGACATAGTGGCACTGCCACAGCCCGAAGACGAAGAGCATCACGGAAGAGGGCGAAGCCGCCGGCGGCGCCAGCAGCCAAAAGGTCAGCGCGAAGGAAAACCACTGCGGGCTCTCGAACAGGAGCCAGGCCGGCCGCGCCTTCATGGTGAAGCGCTGGCCCGGCGTCATGTGCCGACCGTAAGGCCCGGCCTGGCGGAGCGTGGTCGCCAGCGTGCCGATACCCATCAGCACGATCACCGCGAGTGCGGCCCAATAGGCGGTTTCCATCGACCGTCTCCCCCCGATCGGTTTACAAGGGCACGGTACTTGTGAAGACGAATTTGCACAATATCCTGAATTTGTGCAAATCGCGGGAATTGCCATGGCCGTCTCGAAGCGCGACCTGATCCTCCACCATGCCGCCGCCTGTTTCGCGGCCCAGGGGCTCGGCGCCACGATGAACGACATCGCCGAGGCCGCCGGCGTCTCGCGCCGCACGCTCTACAACCATTTCCCCTCGCGCGATGCCGTGCTCTCCGCCCTGGTCGAGCGCCAGTCGCTGGACTTCCTGGCCCATCTCGCCGCCGTGGTGCCACCCGCGGCGGATTTCCCCGGTTTCGTGCTGGAGTGCTGCTGCGCCATCATCCGCGAATCGCCGAAACAGCCGCTCGCCTTGCTCCACCTCGGCAACGAGGCGGGCCGGGCGGCCACGGCGCTGCATTTCGGCTCCCCCCGCCTGATCGAAGCCTGGCTCGGCTTCTTCGGCCCGCCCTATGTCGAGGCCTTGCGCCGGGGCGAGATCGATGCCGCGATCACCCTGCCCGAGTTGCTCGCCTGGGTCGGCCGGATCGTGACCTCGTTCCTGCAAGTCCAGCTCCCGGGCGAGGACGAGGCCGGAATCCGCGCCCAGATCGAGCGCTTCTTCATCCGCTCGCTGCGCCCCGCCGGGGCATGATATATATCGACCAGATGTATATCATCGGGAGACGACCACCATGCAGGTCTCGAAATGGGGCAACAGCCTGGCCATCCGCCTGCCGGCCGCGGTGGTCGAGGCGCTGGCCCTGAAGGAAGGCGACGACATCGAAGTCGTGGTCGAAGCCGAGCGGCGCTTCGCCATCGCCCGGAAGCCCGGGCGGGCGGAATTCCTGGCCCGGCTCCGCGCCTTCCGGGGCCGCCTGCCGGAAGATTTCGTGTTCGAGCGGGACGAGATCGTTGAGCGCTGACTTCCTCGACAGCAATATCCTCGCCTATACCGCCTCGGCCGATCCGGCCAAGGCCGCCCGGGCGGAAGCGCTGCTGGCGGCCGGCGGCACGATCAGCGTTCAGGTCCTGAACGAGGTCGCCCATGTCGCGCGCCGCAAGATGGGCCTGAGCTGGGCCGAGACGCGGGATTTCCTGGAAGCGCTGCGCGGCCTCCTGGGCCCGGTTGTCCCGCTCGACCTGGCGACCCATGCCGAGGCCCTGGCGCTCGGCGAGCGCTACGGCTTTTCGGTCTATGACGCCTTGATCGTGGCGGCAGCGCTCCGCGCCGGCTGCGACCGCCTGTGGACCGAGGACATGCAGGACGGCCTTCTGGTCGAAGGCCGCCTGCGCATCGCCAATCCGTTCAGAGAATGAACTTGGAGAGGTCGGTATCGGCCGCCAGCGCGCCGACATTCTTCGCCACATAGGCGGCGTCGACGGTCACGCTCTGGCCGGCGCGGTCGCTCGCGGAGAAGCTGATCTCGTCCAGCACCCGCTCCAGGATCGTGTGCAGCCGCCGGGCGCCGATATTCTCGACCGCGGCATTGACATCCGCCGCCACCTTGGCGATCTCGGCGATGCCGTCCGGGGTGAAGTCCAGCGTCACCCCCTCGGTCGCCATCAGCGCCACATATTGCCGGATCAGGCTGGTCTCGGGTTCGGTCAGGATGCGCTCGAAATCCTCCCGGCTCAGCGCCTTCAGCTCGACCCGGATGGGCAGCCGGCCCTGCAATTCGGGCAGCAGGTCCGAGGGCTTGGCGATATGGAAGGCGCCCGAAGCGATGAAGAGCACGTGGTCGGTCTTCACCGCGCCATGCTTGGTCGAGACCGTGGTGCCCTCGATCAGGGGCAGCAGGTCGCGCTGCACGCCTTCGCGGCTGACGTCGGCGCCCTGGCGCTCCGAGCGGGCACAGATCTTGTCGATTTCATCGATGAAGACGATGCCGGCGTTTTCGGTGATGCGGATCGCTTCCTGGGTGACCGATTCCTGGTCCAGGAGCTTGTCCGACTCCTCGGCCAACAGGATGGCGTGGCTGTCGTGCACGGTCATGCGCTTCGGCTTGGTGCGCCCGCCGAAGGCCTTGCCCAGCATATCCGAGAGATTGAGCATGCCGACCGAGGCCCCCGGCATCCCGGGAATATCCATCGAGCCCAAGGGCGAGGCATTGTCCGCGACCTGGACCTCGATCTCCTTGTCGTCCAATTCGCCGGTGCGGAGCTTGGCGCGGAACTTCTCCCGCGTGTCCTTCGAGGCGGTCTCGCCCACCAGGGCGTCGAGCACCCGGTTCTCGGCATTGAGTTCGGCTTTGGCGCTGACGTCGCGGCGGCGCTTTTCCCGCGTCATGGCGATCGCCACTTCGACGAGGTCGCGCACGATCTGCTCGACGTCGCGGCCGACATAGCCGACCTCGGTGAATTTGGTCGCCTCGACCTTGAGGAAGGGCGCATTGGCGAGCTTGGCCAGGCGGCGTGAAATCTCGGTCTTGCCGACGCCGGTCGGCCCGATCATCAGGATGTTCTTCGGCAGGACCTCGTCGCGCAGGTCGTCGGGGAGCTGCTGCCGGCGCCAGCGGTTGCGCAGCGCGATGGCGACGGCCCGCTTGGCCTCGTGCTGGCCGACGATGTGGCGGTCGAGTTCGGAGACGATCTCGCGCGGGGAAAATTCGCTCATGATTCGATGACTTCGACGGTGAGATTGCGGTTGGTGTAGACGCAGATGTCGGCCGCGATTTCCAGCGCCTTGCGGGCGATCACTTCCGGGTCCTGCTCGTAGGGCATCATGGCGCGCGCGGCCGAAAGGGCGTAATTGCCGCCCGAGCCGATCGCGGTGATGCCGTCCTCGGGCTCCAGCACGTCGCCGGTACCGGTCAGCACCAGGATGGTCGTGGCATCGGCGACGATCAGCATGGCTTCGAGCCGGCGCAGATAGCGGTCGGTGCGCCAGTCCTTGGCCAGTTCGACGCAGGCCCTGGTGAGCTGGTCCGGGAAGCGTTCCAGCTTGTTCTCGAGCCGCTCGAACAGGGTGAAGGCATCGGCAGTGGCGCCTGCAAAGCCGGCGATCACCTTGCCGTTGCCGATGCGGCGCACCTTGCGGGCATTGCCCTTGATCACGGTCTGGCCCAGGCTGACCTGACCGTCGCCCGCCACCACCACCTTGTTGCCCTTGCGCACGCCCAGGATGGTAGTGCCGTGCCAGGTCGGAATCTCATCGCTCAAGGGAAGATCCTTCGCGTTTTCTGTCGGCTCTTATGTAGCGATCCGGGTCGCCGCCACAAGTGACCCCTGCATAAGCCCCCTGTACAGGCCGCCGTTTGCCCGCCAGCGCGGCTCTGGCAGACTGCCGCCATGTTGACCGAGATTCTACCCGGCCCTCGCGGCCCCTTCATGACCATCGCTTACGCGACGCCGGACAATATCACCGGCCGGCCGATCTATGCCCGCGCCGCCTGCTTCCTGCATCCGAAAGCGGCCGAAGCCTTCCTGCGCGCCCAGGCGGCGGCCCGGGCGATCGGCCTCGAGCTGCTGATCTTCGACGGCTTCCGCCCGACCGAGGCGCAATGGGCACTGTGGGACGCCCTGCCGGACCCGACCTTCATCGCCGATCCCCGCCTGGGCTCGACCCATGGCCGCGGGGTCGCCCTCGACCTCACCCTGGCGACGGCGGCGGGCGAGGCGCTCGACATGGGCACCGGCTTCGACGACATGACGCCGCTCTCCTATCACGCCGCCCCGGTACCGGCGGCGGCACGGCGAAACCGGCTCACCCTGCTCGGCCTCATGGTCGAATCGGGCTTCGTGCACAATGAATTCGAATGGTGGCACTACAATCTGCCGCGGCCGGAGCGCTTTCCCCTGCTCTCCGATGCCGCGGCCGGCACCGCGATGATGCCGTAACGACAAGAGGAGACCGTCCATGCGCCTCGCCCCCCTCGCGGGCCTCGCCCTGCTGCTCGCCCCAACCCTCGCCCTTGCCGAGGAGGCGCCGCCGCGCGAAATCGCCACCGGCGCCGATTTCATGGCCGTCTGCACCGATGCCGGCCGCGCCCTGTCCAACCCGCCGGGCGACGGCAACCGCGCCGCCGCCCGCCAGTGCAAGGATTGGATGCGCAATTTCTTCCAGATCGAGGCAGCCCGGCCGACCGTGCCCAACGACCAGGTCATGTGCATCAACGGCAGCCTGAAATGGCAGGAGATCGCCGACGAAGTGCTGGGCTGGGGCAAGGGCCGCAGTGATTTCGACGCCCGGCCGGCCGATGCCCTGGTGCGCGCCGCCATGCGCGCCCGCCACCCCTGCCCCGGCGGCAACTGACCACGATGAGCGGCGCGGTTCTGGCCCTCGACCCGGCCGCCGCCCCGGCGATCGTCGACCGCGCCATCACCGCCTATGTCGCCGGCTGCCATGCCCGGGTGCCCGATTTCGTCGAGCGGCATTTTTCCGTCCGCGGCAGCCTCGCCCTGCATCGCCATGCGCTCGGCTGGGATCTCGCCCGGGCGCCGGCCAATCTCCTGCTCGCGGTGCCGCAGCTCGGCGTCCAGGCCGCCGCCGCGGGATTGCGCGGCCTGGGCGGGCGGGGGGCCGCGCGCCGCCTGGCCAAGCTCTCCCTGGTGCGGGAAACTGCGGTCGCCCGCGCCTTGGCCCGGGCGATCGAGCACGAACTCCTGCTGCTCGACCCCGACGATCCGACCCGGCCGGACGGCATGGCCCAGGCGCTCGCCGCCGATCCGACCGTGGCCGCCGCCTTCGACCTGATCGAGGCGGCCGCCGCGCGCAGCGCCGCCGACGGCGCCTTCCGCCGGCAGCTCGAACTCGCCCTGTCGCGCTATGCCGGCACCAGGGCGGCGGCGGCCGACATCGCCACTGCCCTGACCAGCATCGGCATCGGGGCGCTCGCGTTCAAGCAATTGACCCCCAGTCTGATTTCCCTCGGCCCCCTGCTGGCGGCGGCGATCGCGCAGAATGCCGCGGTCGCCGGCTTCCCGCTCGGCAGCGGGCTCGGCGGCCTCTGGTACGGCTGGTTTCCGGTCGCGCCGGGCACCGCCCTGGTCGCCGGGATCACCGGCAGCCTGTTGCTCGGGGCGGCCGTGCTGACCGCCTTTTCCGGCGTCCTGACCGATCCCGCGCAGAAGGCGCTCGGCCTGCACCGCCGCCGGCTCGACCGCCTGGTCGAAGCGGTCGGCCACGGTATCCGGACGGGCGAGGGCCTGGCCTTCAACCCGCGCGACCAGCTCGTCGCCCGCCTGGTCGACCTGATCGACATCGCCCGCACCGCGCACCGCCTGCTGAACGGCGCCTAACGCTTCTTCTTCGGCTTCTGCACGGCCCGTGCCGCCGCCAGCGCCCGTTCGGCCCAGGTGGCCAGCTCGTCGTCGTCGTCCAGGATCTCGACCGGGACCTCGTAATAGCTCGCCACCGTGACCTGGCGGAGCTTGGTCGAATAGCGGAAGGGTTCCGCGCCCCGGGCGGCGAAATCCGCGCGCATGGCATCGTCGACCCGGAAGTGCAGCACGCCGCGCAGCACCAGGGCGAAGGTGACACCGCCGAGCGACAGGCCGGCGCCCCCGAACAGGCGCTTCACCATCACATCCGCGAAGCGGCGGGGCGCCGTCCCCACCAGCCGGTCGGCGACTTCGAGCGCGAAGTCGCTGGATTCCCCGGGCGTCACGGCAGGCTCAGGGCGACCGGCGTCGGCTTGCCGGCCTCGACCGTGACCTCCGTCTCCGCCGTCTGTTCGCCGCTGGTGACCGTGACGGCATAGGTCCCGGCGGGCAGGATCCATAGCGGTTCGGCCTCGTAGGAACTGGTGACCTCCTGCTTCTCCTTGCCGGTCATGGCGTCGACCACCCGCGCCACGCTCCAATAGACGTCGGCCGTCGCCTTGATGCCGCCCCGGGTGACGCTGGCCCGGATCGCACCGGCGTTCAGATTCACCTGGGGCGTCATCGCCTTGCCGGCGCCGAGCTCGACCTCGACCCCCGCCTTGGCTTCGCCGGCCTGGGCTTCGACGTAATATTTGCCGGCCGGGACGCGCAGCACCGGCTCGAGATCGTAGCTGTCGGTCACCGGCTCGCCCCGCGCCCCGGAAAGATCGACAGCGGCCGGATAGACCGTCCAATGCAGGCCCTGGGTCGGCTTGGGCGCGCCGGGCGCGAAGATCGCGGTCGGCTTCAACACGCCGATGCCGACCACGAAGGTGAGCTTCTGCTGTGCCCCCGGCTTCACCTCGACCACCTGTTCCGCCCGGCCTTCGCCGAGCTCGGCGCGGATCCGGTAGGTGCCGGCGTTCAGGCGGAAGGTCGCGGTCGCGTCATAGGAATAGGCCACCATCTCTTCGCCTTCGAGGGGCAGGACTTTCCAGGCCACACCTTCGGTCGCGACCGGTTCCGTCTCGCTCGGCCGGGCCTCGACCGTGACCGAACCCGCGGCCAGGACGACCGAGACCTGCGTGGTCTCGCCCGCTTTCACGCTCGCCGTCGCCTCGCCCTTGGCGTCGCCGTGCTCGACCGTGATCCGGTAGCCGGCCCCGGCGGGCAGGACGAATTTCGGCTCGGCGTCATAGCTGTAGCCATGATCCTTGCCCTGGCCGTCGACGATCTTCCAGCCGAGCCCGTCCTTCAGCTTGGGTCCCCCCTCGCTCTCGCTGGCGGAGAGGGCGACGATGCCGGCCTGGAGGTCGACCACCACTTCCTGCTTCTCGGCGGTGACCTTCACCGGCTTCAGCACCACGGCGGCCCCCAGCGTGGCGCGCAGGATATAGTCGCCGGGCGACACCCGTTCCCCCGGGGTCCAGGTGGCGCCATAGAAATAATCGAGCGAATCGCCCAATTCCTCGCCCTCGCTGCCCGGCACGTCGGGGAAGAGTTCCCACATCAGGTGGTCGTCGGCGACCGGCTTGCCCGGCGCATAGACCGCCTTGAAGCTGGTCCTTGCCCGCACCGCAGGCGCGGGCGGCGGGGACGGCGGTGGTGCCGGCGGGGCCGCCGCCGGGGCAGACCCGGCCGCCGCGGCGACTGTCGTCAGGGCCGATTGCAGGCTGCCGGCGTCGCCCGCCTGGACGAATTTGCCGCCGGTCGCATCGGCGATGCATTGCAGTTGGTCGCGGGTCGCCTGGTCGCGGATGTCGAAGCCGACGACATGGGCGGTGAAGCCGACCCCCGCCGCCTCCAGTTCCTTGGCTACGGCGCAGGGATCTTCGCCGCAAGTCTCCATGCCGTCGGAGACCAGGATCACGGTCGCCTTTTCCTCGGCATATTTCAGCTCTTCGGCGGCCCGGCGGAGGCTCGCCGCGATCGGCGTCTTGCCTTTCGGGCTCAGCTTGGCGATCAGGTCGCGGATATGGGCGGCGTCGACCGGGCCGACCGGGACGACATCCTCGATGTCGTCGCAGGCGCCCTTGGTGCGGTGGCCATAGACCGTGAGACCGAGGGCGATCTTGCTGTCCCAGCCGGCCATCAGCCGGGCCACCGCATCCTTGGCGATGTCCCATTTGCTGCGGCCATCGATCTGCGCCCACATGCTGCCGGAAGCATCGAGCACCAGGATGGCCCGGCCTTGCGAATCGGCCCCGGCGCTGCCGGCACCGGCCGCCACGGCGAGGCCGAGAACGGCCGCCCCCGTCAGACGTCGCAATGCACTCATGTCATCCCCCCTCTGTTTCCCCAGGGGCTCGAAGCCTGCCACTCCGGGAAAGCCGCCGCAATCGGCCGTCGCCCGCCCTGTGACCACCGTCACGCCCCGAGCATCCGCCATGACAGGGCAACTTGCGGGCGCTAGCATCCCTCCGCCATCAGGCCAACGCCGACAGGGAGATCACCATGAGCAGCAAGTCCCTCACCATCCAGGCCAAGGACGGCGGCAGCTTCCAGGCCTATGTCGCCCGCCCCGCCTCGGCCGCTCCGGCGCCCGCGATCGTCGTGATCCAGGAAATCTTCGGCGTGAACGCGGTGATGCGTGGCGTCTGCGACTGGCTGGCCGGCGAAGGCTATGTCGCGATCTGCCCGGACCTGTTCTGGCGGATCGAGCCCGGCATCGACATCACCGACCAGAGCAAGGCCGAATGGGACCGCGCCTTCGCCCTCTTCTCCGCCTTCGACCGCGAGGCCGGCATCGCCGACATCGAGGCGACCCGGGCGGTCGCCGCGACGCTGCCCGGCACCACCGGCAAGGTCGGCGCGGTCGGCTATTGCCTGGGCGGCCACATGGCCTATCGCACCGCCTGCGAGACCGCGGTGGATGCCGCCGTCGGCTATTACGGCGTCGGCATCAACGAGGTGCTGGGCAAGGCCGCCGGCCTCCGCAAGCCGCTGATGCTCCATATCGCCGGCAAGGACGGTTTCGTGCCGCCCGAAGCCCAGGCCAAGATCAGGGAAGGCCTGGGCGCGAACCCCCTGGTCACGCTGCATACCTATGCCGAGCAGGACCACGCCTTCGCCCGCATCGGCGGCGCCCATTACGACAAGGCGGCAGCCGATCTCGCCAATGGCCGGACGCTCGCCTTCTTCGCCACCCATCTGGCCTGAGGCGGCGGCGATGGCCCAGGCGATCCGCCTCCACGGCTTCGGCGGCCCCGAAGTCCTCGCCCTCGAAGAGGTCGATCTGGCGCCGCCCGGCCCGGGCGAGGTGCGCCTGCGCCAGACCGCGATCGGCCTCAATTTCATCGACTGCTACCACCGCAGCGGCCTCTATCCCCAGCCCCTGCCGGCCGGGATCGGGCTCGAAGCGGCGGCGGTGGTCGAAGCGCTGGGACCGGGCGTCGCCGGCCTCGCCCCGGGCGACCGGGTGGCCTATTGCCTGGCCCCGATCGGCGCCTATGCGACCCATCGCAACTATCCGGCCGATCATCTGGTCAAGGTGCCGGACGGGGTTTCGGACCAGCAGGCCGCCTCGCTCATGCTCCAGGGCCTGACCGCCTGGTACCTGCTGCACCGGACCTACCCGGTGAAGGCGGGCGAGACCGTGCTGTTCCACGCCGCCGCGGGCGGTGTCGGCCTGATCGCCTGCCAATGGGCGCGGCATCTCGGCGTCCGCCTGATCGGCACCGCCGGCAGCCCGGAAAAGGCCGAACTGGCCAAGGCCCATGGCGCCGCCGAAGTGATCCTCTACCGCGCGGAAGACGTGCCGAAACGGGTCCGTGAACTGACCGGCGGCAAGGGCGTGCCCGTGGTCTATGATTCGGTCGGCAAGGACACCTGGGAAGGCTCGCTCGACAGTCTCGCCGTGCGCGGCCTGATGGTCACTTTCGGCAATGCTTCCGGCCCGGTACCGCCGGTCAGCCCCGGCGTGCTCTCGGCCAAGGGCTCGCTCTATCTGACCCGGCCGACTCTGTTCCACTATATCGGCGAGAAATCAGAACGCGACGACGCCGCCGCCAGCCTGTTCGACCTGGTCGCCCGCGGCGTGATCAAGACCAACGTGCGCCAGAGCTTCCCCCTCGCCGAAGCCGCCGCCGCCCACCGCGCCCTCGAAGCCCGGCAGACGGTAGGCTCGACCGTGCTGCTGCCGTAGGCCCTGGACTCGACCCGCACCCGCATCCATAGTCGCATCATTCGATGCATAGTTTGATGCGGGTGCGGCATGCGAACGACCATCACCCTTGATGACGACCTTCTGGCGGAGGCGCAGCGGCTCAGCGGCGTCGCCGATCGCGGGCAGTTGCTGCGCACCGCCCTCCAGGCCCTGATCGAGCGCGAGAGCGCACGCCGCCTGGCCCGTCTCGGCGGCACGGAACCCACACTCGAAGCGGTCCCCCGGCGGCGGGACGTCCCGGCGTGATCCTGGTCGACACCTCCGTCTGGGTCGACCATTTGCGGGCGGGCGACGCGCGACTGGTGGACCTGCTCGGACAGGGCCTCGTCGCCACCCATGATTTCATCATCGGCGAGATCGCCTGCGGCAGCCTGCGCAACCGGCGGGAGATCATCGCCCTGCTGTCCGGCCTGCCACGGCTCGACCCGATCACCGCCGCCGAAGCCCTGGCCTTCGTCGACTCCCACGCCCTGATGGGGCGCGGCATCGGCTATGTCGACGTCTGCCTGCTCGGCGCCGCCGTCCTCGCCGGCACCCGCCTGTGGTCCCGCGACCGACGCCTCGCCACCGTGGCGGAAAACCTGGGTTGCGGTTGGGCGCCCGATTGATCGCTTACCGCCGCCCGCTCCGGGCGGCGACGCCGGCGATGCGCATCAGGGCGCGGGCGGTCAGGGCGTCGGCCGGGTTGCCCGTTGTCTTGCTGTCCAGTTCCGCCTCGACCAGGAGGTCGACGGCATCGGCCAGGCGGTGGCCGGACCAGCGGTTGAGCTGGGCCTTGAAGGCGCGGTCGCGCGGGAAGCGCACCGGCGGCTTCAGCAGGCTGAGCGCCCGCTCGACCGAGGCGCCATTGTCGACCAGGCCGCGCGCCAATTGGAGCTGGAGCACCTGGCGGCTCACTGCGCGGAGCACGGTGATGGCATTCTCCCCCGCCTGGCGGCAGCGCTCCAGGCTCCGTTCGAGCCGCGCCATGTCGCCGCCGAGGCAGGCTTCGACGACATCGTCGATGCCGATGTCCGAGGCATCGCCGACCGCGTTCCGCACGTCTTCGAGGTTCACCCGCGTCGCCCCGGCGCCCATGTAGAGCACCAGCTTGTCGAGTTCGCTGCGGCTGAGCGCGCGGTCGGCGCCGAGCCTCTCGGCCAGCCAATGCTTGGCGTCGGGATCGATGCCGAGGCCGGCCTTGGCCAGCACCTGGTCGATCAGGTCGTCCAGGCTGCCGGCGTCGTCGGCATAACAGGCGATGGCGGCGCCATTGGCCGCCTCTTCCACGGCGCTGCGCAGCGTGCTGCGCCGGTTCGGCAGGTCACCCGCCTCGGCGACCACCAGGGCGTCGCCCGCCGGCGCCTCGAGGAAGGCCTGGATCAGCTTGGCGTGCTTGTCGGCGAGGTCGCGGAGCCGGACCACGCGGCGCCCGCCGATCATGGAGATGGCGGCCGCCTCGTCGGCCAGGCGGGCCGGATCGTCGTCGAGCGCGGCGCCGCTCAACTCGACCACGCGGAAGGGATCGTTCAGGTCCGGCACCACGCTTTTCGCCGCCAGGGCGGCGCGCTCGCGCACCAAGCCGCCGTCCGGCCCGAAGACGAGGACAAGGCGGACGGCCGGATCGGGCCGGGCCAGGAAACGGTCGATGGAGGCGCCGGCGAGCTTCATGCGAAGCCGCCGTCAGCGCCCACGGTTGGCTTCGAGGAAACTCGCCACGCGGGAGCGGATTTCGTCGGCGAGCTGGGTCGAGGCGCGGCGATAGGCGTCCTGCTGGGCGCTGATCGCGGCATATTCGGAAACCGGAATATTGTAGGCGGTGGTCGCCCGCGCCAATTCGTCCATCACACCCTGGCCGCTGGCGACATCGACCAGATGGATCTTGGCGCGCAGGGTGACGGTATAGCGGGTCACCGTGGCGTCGCTCTGGATCAGGCCGCCGAGCTCGTAAGTCTCCAGCGTGACGTCCAGGCGATAGCGCGGGTTCTGCGCCGAACGGCCGGCCGAGATGCGGTCGATCAGGTCGTTGCGCAAGACCTGGCCGGTGCGGTCCTTGCCGATCGGCGAGACCGCGACCGAGCCGAGCAGGGCCTCCGCCTCGGCCGAGGTCGATTCGCTGCCGTACATCGGCCGGAAGCCGCAGCCGGCGAGCGCCAGCACCGTGCCCAGCACGACGGCCGTCAGCAGCCGGGCGAGCGTGACCCGCCCGGGCTTGACCGGAACCGTCGAAGGAAGCGTCATGACTCAGACCACCAGGTTGACGATGCGACCGGGCACCACGATGACCTTGCGCACCGGGCGTCCGTCAATCGCTTTCTGCACCTGGTCCAACGCGAGGGCAAGCCGCTCCAGTTCTTCCTTGGGCAGATCCTTGGCCACGTTCAGCGTGCCGCGCAGCTTGCCCTGGACCTGGACGGCGATGGTCACCTCGTCGTCGGCGGCCAGCGCCGGATCGGCCTTGGGCCAGGGCGTCGCCACCAGCATGGTGCCGTGACCGAGCGCCAGCCACAGTTCCTCGGCCAGATGGGGCATCATCGGGGCGACGAGCTGGACCATCACTTCGAGCGCCTCGCGAATCGCCGCCGCACTCGCCCCGGTCTTGCCGAGGGCGGCGTCCTGCACCGCATTGGCGTATTCGTAGAGGCGGGCGACCGCCTTGTTGAAGTGGAATTCGTCGATGTCGGCGGTGACGCCGGCGATCGTCTTGTGGGTGGCACGGCGGAGCGGGCCGTCCTCGGCGCCATAAGCCGAATCACCCACGGGGCCGATTCGGGTCAGCCCTTCCGTGACCATGCGCCACAGGCGCTGGGTGAAGCGCCAGGCGCCCTCGATGCCGCCCTCGGTCCATTCCAGGTCGCGCTCCGGCGGGCTGTCGGACAGCATGAACCAGCGCGCCGTATCGGCGCCGTAACGTTCGATGATGTCGTCGGGGTCGACCACGTTCTTCTTCGACTTGGACATCTTCTCGACCCGGCCCTGGGTCACCGCTTCGCCGGTCTCGATCCGCACCAGCGCGCCCGAAGCGTCGGTCGTCACGTCGGCCGGGTTCAGCCACTCGCCGCCGGCCGACTTGTAGGTCGCGTGATTGACCATGCCCTGGGTGAACAGGCCGGCGAAGGGTTCGTCGATGCCGATATGGCCGGTCGCCCTCATCGCCCGCGTGTAGAAGCGCGAATAGAGCAGATGCAGGATCGCATGCTCGACACCGCCGATATATTGGTCGACCGGCAGCCAATAGTCGACCGCCTCGCGGTCGAAAGGCTGGTCGCTGCGGGGCGAGCAGAAGCGCGCGAAATACCAGGACGAATCGATGAAGGTGTCGAACGTGTCGGTCTCGCGCCGGGCCGGAGCGCCGCATTTCGGGCAGTTCACGTGCTTCCAGATCGGATGGCGGTCGAGCGGGTTGCCCGGCTGGTCGAAGCTGACGTCGTCCGGCAGGGTGACGGGAAGCTGGTCGTCCGGCACCGGCACCACGTCGCAGCGCTCGCAATGGATGACCGGGATCGGCGCGCCCCAATAGCGCTGGCGCGACACGCCCCAGTCGCGCAGGCGATAGGTCACCGTGCCCTGGCCGGCGCCCAGCTCGACGATCTTCGCGATCGCCGCCGCCTTGCCCTCGACCACGCCGAGACCGTCCAGGAAGCCCGAATGATAGAGCGTACCGTCGCCGGTATAGGCTTCGGTACCGACCGCGAATGTGGCCGGATCGGCGCCCGGCGGCAGCACCACCGGGGTCACTTCGAGGCCGTATTTCCGCGCGAAGTCGAGGTCGCGCTGGTCATGCGCCGGGCAGCCGAAAATGGCGCCGGTGCCATAATCCATCAGGACGAAATTGGCGATATAGACCGGCAGGGTCTCGTCCGCCAGGAACGGATGCTGGACCTCGAGCCCGGTATCGAAGCCGAGCTTCTCCGCCCGCTCGATCTCTTCTTCCGAGGTGCCGCCCTTGCGGCACTGGTCGCAGAAGGCGGCCAGCACGGGATCGGCCTTGGCCAGGGAAGCCGCGATCGGATGATCGGCCGCGATCGCCAGGAAGGCGGCACCGAACAGCGTGTCGGGCCGCGTCGTATAGACGTCGACCGATTCGGCCGGCGCGCCGCCCTTGAACTTGAAGGAAAGGCGCGCGCCCTCGGACTTGCCGATCCAGTTCTCCTGCATCAGGCGGACCTTGCCGGGCCAGCGCTCCAGCGTCTTCAGGCCCTCGATCAGCTCGTCGGCGAAATGGGTGATCTTCAGGAACCATTGGACCAGCTTGCGCCGTTCCACGAGCGCGCCGGAGCGCCAGCCGCGGCCGTCGATCACCTGCTCGTTGGCGAGCACCGTATGGTCGACCGGGTCCCAATTGACCATGGCTTCCTTGCGGTAGACGAGGCCGGCCTTCAGGAAGTCGAGGAACAGCTTCTGCTCGTGCCGGTAATATTCCGGATGGCAGGTCGCGATCTCGCGGCTCCAGTCGAGCGACAGGCCCATCGATTTGAGCTGGGCGCGCATGGCCGCGATGTTCTTGTAGGTCCATTCGCCGGGATGGACCTTGCGCTCCATCGCGGCATTCTCTGCCGGCATGCCGAAGGCGTCCCAGCCCATCGGGTGCAGCACGTTGAAGCCCTGCGCCCGCTTGTAGCGCGCCACGACGTCGCCCATCGCATAATTGCGGACATGGCCCATATGGATGCGCCCCGAGGGATAGGGGAACATCTCGAGGACGTAGTATTTCGGTCGGCTGCGGTCTTCGCCGGCGCGGAAGGCGTCGGCGGCTTCCCAGGCGGCCTGCCACTTCGATTCGGCGGCGCGCGGGTTGTAACGCTCGTTCGACATGGGGAAGATCGGCTCTCTGACGCTGCCCTGCAGCGATGACGCGAAGGTGCCAGAGATATAGGGCGAGGCCTTCGCGCCTGGCAAGCGATCCGTCCGCCGCCCGCCGATTCCCCCTCCTCCGGCCGGACGGCCGAAGGAGAGAGGGCGATCCGACGATTACTGCCCGATGCTCTGGATACGGAGCTGGCGGGCGCGGGTCAGAATGGCGTTTTCGAGCTGGCCCACGGTCTCGGCCGACACGGGCACGTCGATCCACTGGCGCTCGGGGCCGATCTGCTGGCGGAACAGCGCGACCTTCAGGCCGTCGGCGCGGAGCCGGCGGTCGAGGATGTAGACGGTCGCCTTCATGCGCTCCGACGGCCGGTCGGGCGAGGAATACCAGTCGGTGATGATGACGCCGCCGAAGGGATCGGCCGAAGCCAGCGGCATGAACGACAGGGTGTCGAGCGAGGCGCGCCACAGCAGGGCGTTGACACCGATGCCGCTCGCCCCCGGGTCCTCGTTCTTCTTGTCACCGCCGAACAGGACGACGCCGTCGGGCCCGAACAGGCCGCCTTCAGGCGGCGCATTGGGATCGGGGTTGGGGTTGCTCTTACCGGATGCCGTGGTGGTCGGATAGGTGGCCTCGGTCTCGATCGGCCCGCAGGCCGCGGCCGCGAGCGCCATCGTCATGGAAGCGAGCGCCGCGCCCCAACGCAGTCGGTTCATCAAAATGTCCTCATCGTCACTTTGCCGCATCGCCCGGCCCAGCCCTTCATTAAGGGATGCCCGGCGCCAAGGCAATGGCACTACTGGGCGAAAGCGGCCTGAATCCGCCGCAACCGGGCCGCGGACCACGCCCCGGCCACTGTTACGCATCTGCAACAGAGACTTTTCAATGTCAGCTTCCCGTAAGCCAGAGGGCGCCTTTTGCTTGACCCGGCGAGGGTGGTGGAAATTCTATCTCCAGTCAGATCCAAGTTCGGATCGCCCGGGGACCACTCCCGGCAACCTCGCTGACTAATTGAGGGGATGATGAAAAAGCTTCTTCTGGGCACGACGGCCCTTGCCACTGCCGCCCTGCTCTCCGCCGGCGCTTCCGCCGCCGAGGGCCCGAAGGTGACCGTGTCCGGCTTCTACACCGGCGTCCTGATGGCCGGCGACGACGGCATTCCCAGCGACCGCAACGTCTCGCTCGACACCTGGAACACCGAAGTCCACTTCAACGCCGAAGGCACCGCCGCCAACGGCCTGACCTACGGCGCGCACATCGAGCTGGAAGGCACCTCCACCAACGACCAGATCGACGAGAGCTTCATGTACCTGAAGGGCGGCTTCGGCCAGCTCATCATCGGTAACGACGATCCGGTCGGCGAAAAGATGGGCTACATCTCGCCCGCTCCGGACGCCTACGGCATCCTGTCGGTGAACTCGCCGAACTACAACTTCTCGGGCGCGACCGTCACGACCGTGAACGAATTCGGTGGCGACGCCTCGAAGGTCATCTACATCTCGCCGCAGCTCTCGGGCTTCCAGTTCGGCCTGTCCTACTCGCCGGACAGCTGCGAGGACAACAACGCGGCCGCCGGGAGCCCCTGCAACAACGGCGGCTTCGAGGCGGACAACAACGCGGGCGCCGGCAATGGCCAGCAGTTCGCTGCTGCCCTGGCGTTCTCGAAGGAGTTCTCGGGCGTGAACCTCGGCCTGTCGGCGACCTACTCGTGGAACGAGTCGGAAGGCGCCGGCCTGAAGGACGTCACCCTGTACGGCTTCGGCGCCAATGTCGGCGCTCCGGTCGGTGCGGGCACGGTGACCCTCGGCGGCTCCTACCTGGCGACCAAGAACCTCGGTGGCTTTAAGGACGTGGACGCCGACGCCTTTGACGCCGGTCTCCAGTACGCTCAGGGCCCGTGGACCGTCGGCGTGCAGTCGGCCTGGTACAGCGATGACGGCACCAACGACGACATCTACGCGGTGTCGTTCGGCGGCGGCTACGAAGTGGCCACTGGCCTCGGCGTGTCGGCCGGTATGATCCACTACGACCGTCAGCGGAACGTCGGCTCCGACGCCAACGTGTTCCTGGTCGGCACCAAGCTGTCCTTCTGATCCCTCTCGGATCCGAAGAGAGAGGGCGGGGGTTTCCCCCGCCCTCTTTTTTTGTTTCGCTCTAGCGATCGAACGGCGGTTCATGACGCCGACTGTGGAGGATGACATGGGTGGTCTGGTCTGGCTGGCGTCCTATCCGAAGTCGGGCAACACTTGGCTGCGTACCTTCCTGCACCACCTGCTGCTGAACCCGAGCCAACCCCTGCCGCCGGACGAATTGATCCGCTTCACCCTCGGTGACCACCACCGCGCTTGGTACGACAAGGCGGCCGGGGCCTCGACCTGGGGCTGGCCCGAGAGCGAGATCTCGAAACTGCGTCCGCGGGCCCAGGCCCTCATGACCGGCGCCTTCCCGGATTCGGTCTTCGTGAAGACCCATTCGATTCTATCTGCCGTCGACGACGTGCCGCTGATCTGCCCGGAGGTCACCACCGGCGCCATCTATGTGGTGCGCGATCCGCGCGACGTGGTGATCTCCGCCGCCGACCACTACGGCCTGACCATCGACGAAATGATCGACCGGATGAATTCGCCGACCTCCACCACCGGCGGCACACGGGATTCGGTGGTCACCTATCACGGCACCTGGTCGGCCCATGTCCGCAGTTGGACCCATGCGCCGATGCCCGGTTTCCTCGCCCTGCGTTACGAAGACATGGAGCAGAAGCCGCTGAAGACTTTCGGCGGCATCGCCCAATTCCTGGGCCTGAAACCCCCGCGTGAGCGGCTGGAGCGGGCGATCCGCTTTTCCTCCTTCAAGGTCGTGCAGAATCAGGAAGCCCGTCACGGCTTCCGGGAGCGCAGCGAGCATTCGCAGCGCTTCTTCCGCGTCGGCAAGTCCGGCCAGTGGAAAAACAAGCTGACACCCGAGCAGGTCGCCCGCATCGAGCACGACCATGGCACCCAGATGCAGCGCTTCGGCTACCTCGATGCGGAGTCGCTGGCTGCCAATGCCGGCTGACCGCTGCGGATCGGAATACCGACAATCCGTCAATTACTGCAGTGCCGCAGGAATGCTTATGAATTTCCCGCCTCGAATATTACGCAGTTGCGAAACATAAATGTAAAAATTTGGTCATTTCGACCTTAGTAGTGTGGCTTCCCTGGCACACAGCATTGCCCTCTTGCAGGCTCGATTGCTTAGCTATTGATGGCCCGGCCCGCCTCGGTCTATCCACGTCGCAGGGCACGACCACAACATGCCTTCATGAGGGGTGAGAGATGAACAACAAGCTTCTTTTCGGCACCACGGCCCTTGCCGCCGTGCTGCTGGCCGGTGCGGCCCAGGCGGCCGACCCCGGCGTGACCGTGAAGGTCGCCGGTTTCGCCAAGGCCTTCTTCCAGGTCGGCGGCATCAGCAGCAATCAGTCGAATGGCGCGGGCAACCTGCGCAGCACCACGCTCGACACCTGGAACAACGAAGTCTGGTTCATCGCCGAAGGCACGGCCGCCAACGGCCTGAAGTACGGCGCCCGGATCGAGCTGGAAGGCACCAGCCAGGACGACCAGATCGACGAATCCTACATGTGGCTGCAGGGCGACTGGGGCAAGCTCGAACTCGGTAACGACGACAACGCCGTCAACCAGATCGCCTATTTCATCCCGGCTGTGACCGCCGACAAGGCGATCGGCATCGAAGATCCGGACTATTACCCGAACTTCCCGGCGGGCGCGGGCAGCACCTTCCGCAACTTCAACAGCCCGAGCCATTACGATGGCGATGCTTCGAAGTTGGTCTACTTCAGCCCGCGTCTGGCCGGCTTCCAGGCCGCCGTCTCCTACGCGCCGTCGGCTTGCGAAGACAACAACACCGCGGCCGGCGCCGGCGGCTGCAACAACGGCGGTTTCGAGCAGGATAACGCGGCCGGCAGCGGCGGCGCCTTCGGCGATGCCATTGCCTTCGCGCTGAACTACACCCAGAAGTACGGCGACCTCGGCGTGACCGCGGCTGTCGGCTACTACCACGACAGCGGTGACCTGGCGACCGCCGGCGACCGTAGCAGCATCACCGTCGGTGCCGGCATCTCCTACAAGGGCTTCGACCTCGGCGCCAACTGGATGCAGACCAGCCACTACGCCCGTCAGGCCTATACCCTGGCCGGTTCGGACAATCCGGATGCGACCCTGAACCAGTATCTGGTCGGTGCTCGCTACACCACCGGTGCCTGGTCGTTCGGCGGCCAGTTCGGCTATGGCAAGATCACCGACGCTGCCGGCACGCTCGGCCGCGACGACAAGCTGGTCGCCGGCATGATCGGCGCCGGCTACACCATCGCCACCGGCCTCTCGGTCGACGCCGGCGTGATGTACTACGACTGGAGCTCGGACACCAACGGCGTCACCAACCTGGGCGCCAACCAGACCGCCACCGTCGGTCTGATCGGTACCGTGCTGAGCTTCTGATCCTCCGGGATCGATGCCATGGGGGCGGCCTTCGGGCCGCCCCCTTTTCTTTTGTCTCTACAACCTTCGGGCAGCTTGCGCCCCCGGGGCACCCCTCCCATAATCCGCGCCAAACAACGCCAATATGGGAGGGCAGACGATGAGCCAGGAGATCTATCCGGTTCCGGCCGGTTTCGCGGCGAAGGCGCATGTCGATGCCGCGGGTTACGCTTCGGGTTACCGCCGGTCGGTGGAAGACCCGGTGGGTTTCTGGGGCGAGGCGGGCAAGCGGCTTTCCTGGATCAAGCCCTATTCGGCCGCTGCGGTGAAGGACGTCTCCTTCGGCCCCGGTAACGTGCACATCCGCTGGTTCCACGACGGCGTGCTCAATGTCGCCGCCAACTGCCTCGACCGCCACCTCGAGACCAGGGCCGACAAGGTCGCCATCCTGTGGGAGGGCGACAGCCCGGCCGATAGCCGCGCCATCACCTACCGCGAACTTCATGCCGAGGTTTCGCGCTTCGCCAATGTCCTGAAGGCCAAGGGCGTTCAGAAGGGCGACCGCGTCACCCTCTATCTGCCCATGATCCCGGAAGCCGCGGTCGCCATGCTGGCCTGCGCCCGGATCGGCGCCATCCATTCGATCGTCTTCGGCGGCTTCTCGCCCGACAGCCTGGCCGGCCGCATCGTCGACTGCGGCTCCAAGGTCGTCATCACCTCGGACGAGGGCCTGCGCGGCGGCAAGCCCGTGCCCCTCAAGGGCAATACCGACAAGGCCCTGGAACAGGCGCCCGAGGTCGAATGCGTGATCGTGGTCCGCCGCACCGGCGGCAAGGTGAACATGGTTCCCGGCCGCGACGTCTGGTACGACGAGGAACTGGCCAAGGCCGATCCCGTCTGCGAACCGGCGCCGATGAATGCCGAGGATCCCCTCTTCATCCTCTATACCTCGGGCTCGACCGGCAAGCCCAAGGGCGTGCTGCACACGACGGGCGGCTATCTCGTCTATGCCAGCATGACCCACGAGCTGATCTTCGATTACCACGAAGACGACATCTATTGGTGCACCGCCGACGTCGGCTGGGTCACCGGGCACAGCTACATCGTCTATGGCCCGCTCGCCAATGGCGCCACCACCCTGATGTTCGAGGGCGTGCCGAGCTATCCCGACGCCTCGCGCTTCTGGCAGGTCGTCGACAAGCACAAGGTGACGATCTTCTATACCGCCCCGACCGCGATCCGCAGCCTGATGCGCGAAGGCGAGGCCCTGGTGAAGAGCACCTCCCGCGCCAGCCTCCGCCTGCTGGGCTCGGTCGGCGAGCCGATCAACCCGGAAGCCTGGAACTGGTACCACAAGGTCGTCGGCGACGAGCGCTGCCCGATCGTCGACACCTGGTGGCAGACCGAGACCGGCGGCATCCTGATCAGCCCGCTGCCCGGCGCCACCGCGCTGAAGCCCGGCTCCGCCACCCTGCCCTTCTTCGGCGTGGTACCCGAAGTGGTCGATGCCGACGGCAAGGTGCTGACCGGCGCCACCGAAGGCAATCTCTGCATCGCCGACTCTTGGCCGGGCCAGATGCGCACCGTGTTCGGCGATCACGAGCGCTTCGTGCAGACCTATTTCTCGACCTACCCGGGGAAATATTTCACGGGCGACGGCTGCCGCCGCGACGAGGACGGCTACTATTGGATCACCGGCCGGGTCGACGACGTGATCAACGTCTCCGGCCACCGCATGGGCACGGCCGAGGTGGAGAGCGCCCTGGTCGCCCATCCCAAGGTGGCCGAGGCCGCCGTGGTGGGCTATCCCCACGACCTCAAGGGCCAGGGCATCTATGCCTATGTGACGCTGAACGCCGGCGAGGAACCGAGCGACGCGCTGAAGAAGGAACTGGTCGCCTGGGTGCGCCGCGAGATCGGCCCGATCGCCAGCCCCGACCTGATCCAGTTCGCCCCCGGCCTGCCCAAGACCCGCTCCGGCAAGATCATGCGCCGCATCCTCCGCAAGATCGCCGAAAACGAGTTCGGCGCCCTCGGCGACACCTCCACCCTCGCCGATCCCTCCGTCGTCACCGACCTCATCGATAATCGGCAGAACAAGTAGTGAGGAAGCCCACAGGGCAAAAGGAAGGGGCGGCCGCGCAAACGGCCGCCCCTTCCGGCTTTCGGCGTGCTTACTTCAGCAGGAAGCCGAGCAGGCGGTCGATCGTCTTGCCGTAAGGCGGACGCATGAACTTGAGGCCGTTCAGTTTGGGCTGCACCATGACCGACTTCTTGTGGCTGAAGGTCATGAAGCCCTCGCGCCCGTGGTAGGAACCCATGCCCGACGGGCCGACGCCGCCGAAAGGCATGTCTTCCTGGGCGACATGCATCACCGTCTCGTTGACGCAGGCACCGCCCGACGTGGTGCGGGTCAGCACCTTGTCCTGCGCCGCCTTGTCGTCCGAGAAGACGTAGAGGGCGAGCGGACGCGGGTGGTCGTTCACATAGTCGATCGCCTCGTCGAGTTGGCGATAGGTCTTGATCGGCAGGATCGGGCCGAAGATCTCGTCCTGCATCACCTTCATGTCATCCGTCGGATCGAGGATGATGGTGGGCGGGATCTTGTGGGTCGGTTGCTGCTCGAAATTCTCCTTGGCCGGATTGACCTCGACCACGGTGGCGCCCTTCGACTTGGCGTCGGCGATCAGGCCGCGCAGGCGGTCGTAATGGCGCTGGTTAACGACCGAGGTGTAATCCGGATTGTCCTTCAGGGTCGGATAGGACTTGGTCACCTGGGCCGAGAGAAGGTCGACGAATTCCTTCCTCTTGTCGTCCGGCACGAAGACATAGTCGGGCGCCACGCAGGTCTGGCCGGCGTTCAGGAACTTGCCCTGCACGATCGAACCCGCGGCATCGGCGAGGCGCGCATTGCGGTCGACGATGGTGGGCGACTTGCCGCCCAACTCCAGGGTGACCGGCACCAGATTCTCGGCCGCGGCACGCATCACATGGCGGCCGATCGAGGTCGCCCCGGTGAACAGCATGTGGTCGAAGGGCAGGCGCGAGAAGGGCTCACCCACTTCCGGTCCGCCGGTGGCGACGGCGATTTCGAGCTCGTCGAAGGCCTTGCCCAAGACTTTGGCCATCAGCTCGGAGGTGCGCGGCGTATATTCGGAGGGCTTCAGCATCACCCGGTTGCCGGCCGCAATGGCCGCCGCCATCGGCCCGAAGGCGAGCTGGATCGGATAGTTCCAGGGCGAGATCACGCCCACGACGCCGAGCGGCTGGAACAGGATCTTGTTTCGGGCCGGGAAATAGGTGATCGCAGTCGGCCGCTTCTCCGGCTTCATCCACTTGGCGAGGTGCTTCTGCATGTGCTTGATGCCCTCGACCGTGACCACAAAATCGGTCAGCAGGGTCTCGTGCTTCGAGCGATGGCCGAAGTCGGCCGAGACCGCTTCGAGGAAGGCATCCTTGTTGTCCATCAGCGCGGCCTTCAGGCGGCCCAGGCGCTCACGCCGAAGCTCGGCCGAGGGCGGCCCCATCTTGATGAAGTCGCGGCGCTGCCGCTCGAGAATATCCTTCAGCCGCGCGCCGACATCCCCGCCGCCCGCAGCCTCGACCCGCACTTCCGCCAAACTCATGTTTCCTCTCCCCGGGCTCATGGCCTTTTCAATCCGATAATTTATCAGATTGTGCGCCTGGGACCAGTCCGGCGTGAAACAGCGTTTCAGGGCATTTCGATGAATTTTTGTGCAGTGCGGCAATATTCCCGTTGACGGCGCAAAGTGTCGGACTTATCTACTTCTCATGTTGCGCCGCACAACGACCTTTGTCCGGTGCGGCGGCCAGTACCTGCGTAGCCAATTCAACCATTCCATAAGCGAAGCTCAGGAGAGCGAAGATGGCCACCAAGAAGAAAGCCGCCGCTGACGTGGCGGGCGAAGTGATGGAGACCGTTGTCGAGTCCGTGGAAACCGTCGAAGGCGCGACCGAGAAGGCCACCGAGGCCGTGGAAACCGCGCTGGACAATGCCTCGTCCCAGCTCGAGAAGGCCGTGGCCTGGAGCCGCGACCATGTGAACGAAGTCTCGGCCAAGGTCGAAGAGAACGCCAAGAAGGCCCTCGCCGACGCGAAGGACAACTTCGCCAAGGCTACCGACTGGAGCCGCAGCCGCTACCAGACCCTGAAGACCAACTACAGCGAAGCCGTGACCTTCAGCAAGGCCTCGCTGCAGGACGTCGTTGCCTCGGGCAAGGCCGCCGCCGAAGGCCTGAAGTCGGTCGGTGAAGCGGTTGCGGAAGCCGTGAAGGTCGCGACCGAAGAGAACGTCGACGCCGCCAAGAAGCTGTGGGCCGTGAAGTCGGTCGGCGAAGCGGTCGAGCTGCAGGACAAGTTCACCAAGACTGCCCTGGACCTCTACCTCGCCCATTCGCAGAAAATTGCCGAGACCACCGCTTCGGCGATCCGCGCGACGATCGAGCCGCTGCACGCCCGTCTGGCCGCCTTCGCGACCGAGATCGAGAAGCGCCGCACCGCCGCTTAATTTCCCCGGCGGGGCGTGTTATCAGGGGGCGGCTTCGGCCGCCCCTTTCGCTTTCCCGGATAGCACCTCATGACCTATGCCGTCGGCCTTCTTCTCGACGCGGGCCTCGTCTTCGCCTCCGACACCCGGACCAACGCCGGGGTCGACCATGTCTCCACCTTCAAGAAGATGACGGTGTTCGAGGTCCCGGGCGAACGGGTCATCGTGCTCATGGCATCGGGCAACCTGGCCGTCACCCAGTCGGTGGTGAGCCAGCTCAAGGCCTGGAACACGGCGACGCCGCGCACCGGCGCCGGCAGGGCGCGCGCCAACCGCTCGATCCTGAAGGCGGAGACGATGTTCGAGGCGGCCCGCATCGTCGGCGCGGCGCTGCGCGAAGTCCACGCCCTGGACGGCGACTACATGAAGGCCCACGGCCACGACTTCAACGCGATGTTCATCCTGGGCGGCCAGATCGGCCAGGAACGGCCGCGCCTGTTCCAGGTCTATTCCGCCGGCAATTTCATCGAGGCGGGCAAAGACACGCCCTATTTCCAGATCGGCGAGACGAAATACGGCAAGCCCATCATCGACCGCATCGTGCGGCCGGAGACCCCGCTCTCGGTGGCGGCGAAATGCACCCTGATCTCCTTCGATTCGACCATGCGCTCGAACGTCTCGGTCGCCATGCCGCTCGACCTGCTGACCTACGAGAAGGATGAACTCCGGGTCGGCGACTATCGCCGCATCCCGCGCAACGATCCCTATATGACCGCCCTCTCCGACGGCTGGTCGAAGGGCATCCTGGCCGCCTTCGAAGCCCTGCCCGATCCCGATTGGCCGGTCGCCAAGCCCGAGTCCTCCCCGGCGAAGCGTAAGCGCAAGGGCTAATTGCCGTCGCGGCTTCCTGGCCCAAAGTGAACGGGGTTCACAAAGCCCCGCAGGCCGTCATAATCCCCGGGTCCGCGCCAGGAGGACCCATGACATACGAAACGCTGCTGGTCGAGCGCCGGGGAGGCGTCGCCCAGATCACCCTGAACCGGCCCCAGGTGCTGAACGCCCTGAACGAGCCGATGTACGAAGAACTGACCGCCGCCTTCGCCGCGGCGGAAGCGGATCCGGCCGTGCGCGCCGTGCTGCTGACCGGGGCCGGTCGCGCCTTCTGTTCGGGCGCCGACCTCGCCCGGCCGCGCCCGATCCCCGAGGGCGGCACGCTGGGCGACGGCGTGGCCGAGACCATGCATGCCCTGATCAACCCGATGGTCGCCCGCATCGCCCGCCTGAAGAAGCCGGTGATCGCGGCGGTGAACGGCGTCGTCGCCGGCGGCGGGGTCGGCGTGGCGCTGGCCTGCGACATCGTGGTGGCGGCGAAATCGGCCACTTTCATCCAGGTCTTCGGCCCGAACCTCGGCATCGTGCCGGACATCGGCTGCACCTGGATGGTGCCGCGCCTGGTCGGACGGGCGCGCGCCCTCGGCCTCGCCCTGCTGGGCGACCGCCTGCCGGCGGAGACGGCGGCGGACTGGGGCCTGATCTGGGCCGCGGTCGAGGACGAACGCCTGATGATCGAAGCCAATGCCCTGGCCGAGAGGCTGGCCGCCGGGCCGACCGTCGGCTTCGGCCTGATCAAGCGCGCCCTGATGGCGTCCGAGCAGAACGATTTCGAGGCCCAGCTCGCGCTCGAAGCGGAATCGCAGCGGATCGCCTTCACCACCAATGACACGGTCGAAGGCATCACCGCCTTCCTGACCAAGCGCAAGCCGGCCTTCACGGGAACCTGACATGACCACGAGCTTCACCCGCGTGACCACCGCCATCGAAGACGGCGTGATGGTGCTGACCTTCAACCAGCCGGAAGCGCTGAACGCCGTCTCCCAGGCCATGATCAAGGAGATCGGCGAGGCCGTGAAACTGGCCGAGGATCCGGCCGGCGGTGTCCGCTGCCTGGTGATCACCGGGGCCGGCCGCGGCTTCTGCGCCGGTGCCAACCTGGCCGATCCCGAGGGGCTTTCGATGGACGGCGGCGTTCCCGACGTCGGCCGCATCCTCGAAGACTATTACAACCCGCTGTTCAAGCGCCTGCGCGACCTCCGCGTGCCCATCGTCACCGCGGTGAACGGCCCGGCCGCCGGTGTCGGCATGAGCTTCGCCCTGATGGGCGACATCGTGGTGGCGGCCAAATCGGCGAGCTTCCTCCAGGCCTTTGCCAAGATCGGCCTGGTGCCGGACGGCGGCTCGTCCTGGCTGCTGCCCCGCCTGGTCGGGCGGGCGCGCGCCCTCGAACTCGCCCTGATGGCGGAGAAGCTGCCGGCCGAAAAGGCCCTCGAATGGGGACTGATCAACCGCGTGGTCGAGGACGCCGAACTGATGCCGACCGCCCTCGGCATCGCCAGGAAATTCGCCGCCGGCCCGACCCTGGCACTCGGCTATATCCGCAAGATGATGCAGGCGAGTTTCGAGGCGAGCTACGACCAGCAGCTCGACCTCGAGCGCCAGCTCCAGCGCGCCGCCGGTCAGAGCCAGGATTTCCAGGAAGGTGTGGCGGCCTTCCTGGCCAAGCGTCCGCCCCAATACAAGGGCAAGTGACGGCATCGGGGCCGGACCTGTCGGTCCGGCCCCGCGCGCTCAGGACCGGAAGCCGGTCGCGACCACATACATTTCGGAAGAATCGCTCCGGCTCGCCGGCGGCTTCATGTGTTTCACCAGGGCGAAATGCTTGCGCATGGTCGCCATCAACTGGTTCTCGGAGCCGCCCTGCAGCACCTTGGCGATGAAGGCGCCGCCCGGCTTCAGCACGTCGCGGGCGAAATCCAGCGCCGCCTCGCAGAGCGCCATGATCTTCAGATGGTCGGTCGCCTTGTGCCCGGTGGACGAGGCCGCCATGTCGGACAGGACGACGTCGGCCGGTCCGCCCAGCAGGGCGCGCAGCCGCTCCGGCGCGTCTTCGGCGAAGAAGTCGAGCTGGATCACTTCGGCACCCGGCATGGGAGCGACTTCGGTCAGGTCGATGCCCACCACCTTGCCGTTGGGGGCGGAATCACCGGGGCGGGAACGGACCCGCTGGCTCGCCACCTGGCACCAGCCGCCGGGGGCCGCGCCCAAGTCGACGACGAAGGCGCCGGGCCGCAGCACATGCAGCTTGTCGTCCATCTCGATCAGCTTGTAGGCCGCCCGGCTGCGGTAGCCGTCACGCTTGGCTGCCGCCACATAGGGGTCGTTCAACTGGCGTTCGAGCCAGCGCGCCGAAGAGGCGGTGCGTTTCTTCGCGGTCTTCACCCGCACATGCAACCCGTGGGCGGGGCCGATACCGGCGCCCGACTTCTTGCCACCCGATTTTCCAGTCATGGCTTCGTGCTCGCCATCAATCCCATCAAAACGCCTTCGCGAAGGCCCCGGTCGGCGATGCGCAGCCGCTGTTCCGGCCAGGCATCGAGGATCGCCTCGAGAATGGCGCAGCCGGCCAGCACCAGATCCGCCCGGTCACGCCCGATGCAGGGATTGGCCGCCCGCCCCTCGAAAGGCAGCGCGCGGATGCCGGCGATCACCCGGTCGACTTCCGCCCTGGTCATCCAGGAACCGTCGACCCGGCTGCGATCGTAGCGCGGCAGGTCCATGCGTACCGCCGCCAGCGTGGTGACGGTGCCCGACGTGCCGAGGAGTTGGAAACCGTGTTCGAGGGCTGCCTGCGCCGGATCATGCTTCTCCGCGAAGGGGACCAGGGCGTCCCGCACCTCGGCCACCATACGGGCATAGAGCGTGTCGTCGACCTGGACGCCGCCGAAACGCTCCGCCAGGGTGACGACGCCGAGACGGAGCGAGGTCCAGTCCAGCATCTCCGCCCGGTCGGGCCCGGTCACGGAGAGCCAGGCGAGTTCGGTCGAGCCGCCGCCGATATCGAAGACCAGCGCCCGGCGCCGGTCGGGATCGAGCAGCGGCGTGCAGCCGGCGACCGCCAGCCGCGCCTCTTCCTGGGGCGAGATCACTTCGAGGGCGATGCCCGTCTCGTCCTTGGCGCGGTCGAGGAATTCGGGGCCGTTGGCGGCGCGGCGGCAGGCTTCGGTGGCGATCGCCCGGATATGGGTCACCTTGCGCCGGCGCATCCGCCCGGCGCAGACCTGCAGGGCCTCGATCGTGCGCTCGATCGCGGCATCGGCGATCCGCCCGTGGGAGGCGAGGCCTTCGCCCAGGCGGACGATGCGCGAAAAGGCATCGACGATGCGGAAAGTGCCGTGACGGGAGGGTTCCGCGATCAGCAGGCGGCAGTTGTTGGTGCCGAGATCCAGCGCCGCATAGATGGGTGGATCATTCCTGCCCCGCTGCGGCAGGGGCACCGCCCGAGTGCCGCCACCCGGGGAGTCTTGGCCCGAAGGGCTCACATCCGACACGATCGACCTCAAACCATCGGAGCAGCCCGCGCCGCCCCACTTGCCGCCATGATAGCAGTTTTACCGCTGATGGGTAGAATTCCGCCATGTCACCGGCGAATACTGGAGCGTCATGCTGAAAACCCTCTGCCGTCGCGGACTCCTGGCCCTGGGCCTGATTCTGGCCCTCGGAACGGAGGCTGCCAGGGCGGCGGAGACACCGCTCGATGCCGGCGACCGGCTCTTCGTCCAGGCCAATGTGCAATGGACCGTGGGGCACGAGATCGGCCACGCGCTGATCGACCAGCTCGACCTCCCCGTCTTCGGCCGGGAGGAGGATGCGGCCGACATGCTGGGCGCCATGCTCCTGGTGCTGCGCCGGGACATCGGATTGCAGCCGGATTTCCGCGCCCGCCTGAAGGCGATCGCCGACGGCTGGCTGCTCGAATGGATCGACGACGTCGAGCTGCAGAACGCGATCCCCTATTGGGACAGCCATTCGCTGGACATCCAGCGCCTCTTCACCTTCACCTGCCTGATCTACGGCAGCGACCCGAGCCACCTGGAAGACCTCGCCGATACCGCCACCCTGCCGGTCGAACGCGCCCTCTACTGCCCGGACGAATATGCGCTGGCGGCCCGCTCGATCGACTGGGTGGCGCGCAACTACGGCCGGCCGGAAGGCGCCGCGATCGAACCCGGCGCGGGCCGCTTCAAGGTCGTCTTCGACAAGGTCGGATCGGAGGATTACGCCGACCTGATCGAGATCGTGAAAGCCGATCCCTTCCTGGAGGAATCCGCCGAGCACCTGTCGCGCCGCCTGCGCCTGCCGCGCGACATCACCATCGTCTTCACCGACTGCGGCAATGCCGAAGCCTTCTACAACGAGCGCACGGTCGAAATCGTCATGTGCTACAGCCTGCTCCGCCATTTCGCCGACTACGCCCGCCGCCGCCACCAGCAGGACCCCGGCCGCAGCCTCTGCTCGGTCCCGGTCCCCGGCCTGCCGGCGGGGCGGCGTTTCGGGTGCCCTTGACGGTCTTGTTCCCGTCTCGGGAACAATCTATCACGCGCCATGCACATCATCGCCAAGGCGCCGCTTCGGGAATTCTGGGCCCGGCATCCGCCGGCAGAGAAGCCGCTGCGGATCTGGTTCGCCCAGGTTCAGGCGGCATCCTGGCAGGGGCCGGCCGAGGGCAGCGCCGAGGCCGCGCGCTTCGACGTGTTGACCACCCTGATCGAAGCCTATGAGGCGGTGTACTGGCCGATCGAGGCTCTCGACCCGATCGACATGATCGAGGCCCACATGGCCGCCAGCGGGCGGTCCCAGGCGGATCTAGCCGCCCTCTTCGGCTCGCGCTCCAGGGCTTCGGAAGTACTGGGCCGGAAACGCGGCCTGACCCTCGCCATGGTCGACAAGCTGACGCGCGAATGGGGTATCCCGGCCGAGGCCCTGGTCCGCCCCTACAAGCTGACCTCGGCCGCCTGACCCTATTCGTGCCGGAGGGCGTCGATCGGGTCGAGCCGTGCCGCGCGGCGGGCCGGGAAATAGCCGAAGCCGACGCCGACCAGGCCGGAAAAGACGGTCGCCAGCAGGACGACGCCGGGGTCGATCAGCAGCGGCAGGCCCAGGGCCGCGGTGCCGATCGCCGAAAGGCTCAGGCCCAGGACCACGCCGATCAAGCCGCCGAACAGGGAGAGCAGCACGGCTTCGGCCAGGAACTGGGCCAGGACTTCGCGTTCGAGCGCGCCGATGGCCAGCCGGATGCCGATCTCGCGCGTCCGCTCGGTCACCGCGACCAGCATGATGTTCATAATGCCGATGCCGCCGACGATGAGGGAAATCGCCGCGATGGCGCCCAGGAAGGCGGTCAGGATCACGGTGACGCCGCCGATGATCTTGGCGATCTCGGAGACGTCGTTGACCTGGAAATCGTCGGTCTTGTTCGCCGTGATATGGCGGCGCTCGCGCATGATGCCCTGGATGTCTTCCTTCACCTTGGCCGTCGCCTCGGCCGAGACGGCGGAGATCAGCATCAGGCTGACGTCCTGATTGCCCGAGATGCGGCGCTGGAAGGTCTTCAGCGGCATGATCACGACATCGTCCTGGTCGGTGCCCAGGATCGAGCGGCCTTTGCCTTCGAGCGTGCCGATCACGTTGCAGGGAAAGCCGCCGACGCGAAGGGGCGCGCCGATCGGGTCCTGGGCGCCGAAGATCTCGCGCACCACGGTCTGGCCGATGACGCAGACGGTGCGGCCGGAGCGGATCTCGCCCTCGTCGAAGGCGCGGCCCGAAACCACGGTCCATTCGCGCACGGCGAAATAATTGGCGTCCGCCCCGATCACGGTGGTCGACCAGGACTTGGCCCCCAGCACCACCGGCGCCGCCGCGGTCGAGACCGCGGCGACCGCGTTGAGGCCGGCGACGTCGCGCTGGATCACGCGGACATCGGCCAGCTTGAAGGGCGCCGCCGCCTGGGGCGGGCCGCCCTTGCCGGCGTTGCCGGGCGCGACCACGATCAGATTGCGGCCGAGCGAGGAGATTTCGTTGGTGATGCTGGCCGTCGCCCCCTGCCCCAGGGTCACCAGCGCGATCACCGCCGCGATACCGATGACGATGCCGAGGGTGGTGAGGACGGAGCGCATCAGGTTCCGGCGCAGTTCCTGGAACGCCATGCGGAGGGTGAGGCTGAGGCTCAGCATTTCGCCGTCACCTCGTCCGCGACGATGCGGCCGTCCTTGAAGCGGATCTGACGCCGGGCATAGGCCGCCATGTCCGGCTCGTGCGTCACCATCATCACGGTGATGCCATGGGCCCGGTTCAGGTCGACCAGCAATTCCATGATCTCGCGGCTGCGCTCGCTGTCGAGATTGCCGGTCGGCTCGTCCGCGAGCAGCAACTCCGGTGCCGTCACGATGGCGCGGGCGATCGCCACGCGCTGCTGCTGCCCGCCCGAGAGTTCGGCCTGGGTATGGTTCTCGCGCCCGGCGAGGCCGACCTGGGCCAGCGCCTCGACCGCGCGGCGGCGCCGCTCCGCCTTGGCCAAGCCGCGGTAGACCAGCGGCAGTTCGACGTTTTCGAGCGCCGAGGTGCGCTTCAGCAGGTTGAAGCCCTGGAAGACGAAGCCGAGGTGATTCCGGCGCAGCAGGGCGCGACCGTTCCGGTCGAGCGCCGTGACCTCGGTCCCGTTGAAGCGGTAGGTGCCGGCGGTCGGCGTATCCAGGCAACCGATGATGTTCATCGTGGTCGACTTGCCGGAGCCGCTGGGTCCCATCACGGCGACGAATTCGCCGGACTCGATCACCATGTCGATGCCGGCCAGGGCCACCACCTGGGCCTCGCCCTCGCCATAGACCTTGCGGATGCCGGCCAGCTCGATCAACGCCATGTCGGGGCCTAGCGGCTCGTCGTGGTGCGCGCGATATCGACGATGACGGCGGTGCCGGGCTCCAGCCCGTCGGCCGTGACCTCGGTCAGGCGGCCGTCGTTCAGGCCGATGACGACCACCACCGGCTTCGGCTTGCCGTCCTCG
>NZ_JBAZKR010000005.1:0-69208 GCF_041650655.1 Zavarzinia sp. | reverse complement strand
GACGGTTGCCGAAATCCCAATACTCCCGGACCAGCGTGATCGTGCCGCGCTCACGCTCGGGCTTCAGGGTGGTACGGAAGACGAAAGCGGCGCCGCCGTCGAAGGACTCGCGCTTGATCGCCGGGTCGTAGGCCGTCGAATAGATGTCCCACTGTTGGGCGCCCCAGGCGATGCTGCCGTCGGGATAGACCACGGCCTCGTCCATCGTACCGCGCTGGGTGAAGCCCCGCGGAATCGTGATGGCGTTCCAGATCAACTCGATTCCCGTCTTCGGGAAGGGAAAGGCCGAGGCGCCGAAGGCCCCGGTGATGCCCTCGCCGTCCGGCAGGACCTCGGCACTGGCGGCGTTCAGCTTCAAGTTCGCATGAAGCTCGTCGGTAAAGCGGAAGTCGCGATGGCAGGGATAGATGTCCATCCGGAACGTCGCCGGGTTCTTCTGGATCAGCGCCTTCTGCCCGTCCGACAGCCGGTCGGCATACTTCTGAAAATTCTGGGCATTGATCGAGAACAGCGGTTTTTCGCTCGCATAGGGGTCGGTCTGCGGTTTGCCCGGACCGCCGAAAGTAATGCCCGGCGGCACACCCAGCCATTTGCCGCTGTAGGGGGTGATCAGCCCGTCCGCATTGCCTTCCTTGACCGCACCGACCGGCGTCAACGTGGTCCCGAGCTTCCCGATTTCGTCGGGCGTCGCCTTGGCGAAGACGCCCCGCGGCCGACCCGCCGCGGCAAGCAGCGCCGCCGCCCCGACCCCTTTGACGAAAGT
Source organism: Zavarzinia sp. (assembly GCF_041650655.1). Taxonomy (GTDB): domain Bacteria; phylum Pseudomonadota; class Alphaproteobacteria; order Zavarziniales; family Zavarziniaceae; genus Zavarzinia. The sequence goes on along the minus strand of NZ_JBAZKR010000005.1, from coordinate 68,445 downwards.
TCTGCGATCCATCGAGTGTTCCCTTCCCTCGTTGTCTTTGTCGTTTCAGAACGTGTATTTGACCGTCGCGACGACATTGTCGCGATCGGTCAACGGACGCTCGATGGTGTTGTAGGAGCCGAAAAAGGCGCTGTAGATCACACTGATCTCGAGATTGTTCAGGTAGCGGAACTTGACGCCCGAGGCGAGGCGCACGTCGCCCGAGCCGGACAGCGCGCCGAGCGATCCGGGATAGGCCGGGGTGCCGAAGGCGACGCCGAAGATGACCGGGATCGCCATGTCCCAGCCGCCCGGGAAGACGTCGGTGTAGCCGAATTCGGCCAGGCCCTGGATGCCCCAGGAAGTGCTGTCGCCGGTCAGGCCGCGGAAGGCGTTGATGTTGTTGCCGTTGCCGTCCTGCAGCGGCTGGCCGTTGACGTCGTAGAGATAGAGCGTGTCGTATTTCGCCACATGGTTGAGGCTGACCTCGGCGACCAGGCTGAGCGAATCCCAATAGGATGTGGAACCGCCGACATAGAGGCCGTTGATATTGGCCTGCCAGACGTCCGCACGGACAGGCTGGGGCGCCTTCACACCGGTCACATAACCGTTCACCAGGACGGGCACATTGTGCCGATAGGCGAAATCGAAGCCGACGTTGATCGGGCCGAGCGTGGTCGAAGCGCTGGCCCCGACGAGATCGATGTTGTCGTAATAGACGGTTCGATAGCTGTAGGGCAGATAGAGCGGTGCCACCGCGGCGACCAGATTGTCGATTGCCCCGGTGACCGCCGTCTCGAGCCCGGTGCAGGGGATCGAGAGCAAGCCGCAGACCGTGTTGACCGCGCCGCCCACCGTCCCCGGTCGGAACGGATTGGTGACGATGTTCGAGATGTCGAACACCGGCATCGGGTTCTTGTCGTGATAATGCAGGTAATAGAGGCCGGTCGAGAGATTGTCGGTCAGATCGTAAAGGATCCCGGTGCCCCACTGGGCCGCATTGTCCGGCTTCTTTTCGCCCCGATAGGCGACGTCGAAACGCTTCGTCTCGGCATCGGCGACACCCAGGATGTTCTCGCTCAGGATACGCGACAGGATGTCGGCAATCTGTTGCGGCAGGCCGAGCGAAGCGCAGGACGGGATGTTCGAGGACAGCGTGCAGGCTGATGCGTAGTGTGCGATCACATCCGGGAAGGGATTGGTCGCGCCATAGGCGAATTGCGCCCCGGGACCGATGATGTCAGCCCGGCTCCAATAGCTGCCGACGCCATCGAGCTGATTATATTCGTAATCGAACTGGTAATAGGCGAGCAGGCTGAGCCGGTCCGTCAGGCCCCAGTTCATCGAGGCTTGCGGCGCCGGCAGCAGGATGTCCTTCACCTCGGCGCCCGGGCTGTTGGCGCGTGTCGTCTCGACCGGCCCCTGCGACAGCGAAATATTGCCGAAGAACAGGCTCTCGCCCCAGGCCACCACCTGGTTGCCGATCTTCAGCGTCAGATTGGTGTCGAAGGGATGGAAGGTGCCATAGGCGAAATAGTCGAGCGCGCGGATGCGGCCGCCGTCGGCGATGCGGGTCTGTCCGGTGAAATGGTCCGGCGGCCCCTCGGCCTTGTTGATGCCGTCGGGGAAGGAGACGTCGTTCGAATTGCCGCTGTGATAGACGAAGTCGTAATAGGCGTTGGCGCTGGCCTTGAAGCCGAAATCGCCGTAGCGCAGGTCGGCGTCGAGGAGGGCGGCGAAGGCATCCGTGATCGGATCGCCCTTCTTGAAATTCCGGTTGGTGTCGTCGGTGTTGTAGGTCTTCGGCGTGTGGGTGGAGACGTAATAGGGCTCCAGCAAGGGAGCCTGCGGCACCAGGACGACACGCGGATAATCCGTCTCGGTCGAGAAGGATTTCGGGTTCGGGTCCTCCGCCCTGATGCCGAATTGGTAGCTGGTGGTCAGGCTGACGGAGAGTGTGGCGCCGTCCCCCAGCTCGAAGACTTCCGCCAGCGCGACCCCGCCACCGCCGATCATGGCAGCGACGAGGGCACTCCTCGCCACCAGTTGCGCACCGTCCATCCGGTGGCAGTCCTTGCCGTCTCTACCCATCGTTCCTCGCCCCCTGTCCCGGGGCCGCATGAGCCCCGGCACCGCCTCCCGATTCTGTGATCGGTTGAAACGGTGTTTCCGCGCCGGCGTGCGGCGCGGACGCGAGCGGAATCCCCGCTCAGGAACACAGGTCACCAGGCGGCCCTGCCCCCTACGGCCCGGCGCCGCCGCTTCCGTCGTCGGGCCCGCCTCCGGACCCGGCGCTCAGAGCCAAAAGTCCGTGTTCTCGAGCCCCAGCATGACACCGCCCCAGTTACGGCCGATCGAGTCGGCCTGGTTGGCGGCATGGGCGCGGCCGGTGTGGATGTCGGCCAGGATGCGGGCGAAGGGCAGCTTGTTGAACACCGCGGCCCCGCCGCCCGCCTTGAAGAGGCGCTGAGCGAGGTTCGCGCAACGCTCCGGCACTTCGGCCGACTGGTAGCGATAGCGCAGGCGTTCCGAGATCTCGGTGAATTCGCCGCGGCAGGCCTGTTCGTACATCTGGGTGATGTTGCGGCGGAGCACGAGCCGCATCTCGTCGAGGGCCGAGGTGGTTTCGGCGCAGATCAACTGGGCCGAGCCATCCTCCGCCGTCTTGGCGCCGGTCACCGTGGTGCGCTTGGCGGCATAGCCGACGAAGGCATCCAACATGCCCTGGAGGCCACCGATCGTCGAGGTCGAGACCGCGCGGATGAAGAGTTGGGCAAAGGGCATGCGGTAGAGCGCACTGGTGTTCACCGCATTGCCCGGGCTGTTGCACATCAGCCCGTCCATGAACTTGTGGGTGCGATAGTCCGGGACGAAGGCGTCCTTCACCACGATGTCGTGGCTGCCCGTGCCCCGGAGCCCGAGCGTGTCCCAGGTATCGACGATCTCGTAGTCCTTGCGCGGCAGCAGGAAGGTGCGCATGTCCATGTTGCCCGAACCGGGCTCCACCTCGCCGCCGAGGAAGACCCAGTCGCAATGCTGCGAGCCCGAGGAAAAGCGCCAGCGCCCGTTGAAGACGAAGCCCCCGTCGGCCGGCTGAGCGTTGCCCTGGATCATATAGGTCGAGGAGACCAGGGTGCCCGTGTCGCGGCCCCAGACATCGGCCGCGGCCTGGTCGTCGAACAGCGCGAGCTGCCAGGGATGGACGCCGATCACGCCGTAACACCAGGCGGCCGACATGTCGCCCTCGCCCAGCGTCATGAGGACGTCGTAGAAGACCTGGGGATGCATCTCGTAGCCGCCCCAGCGCTTGGGCTGGAGCACGCGAAACAGGCCGGCGTCCTGCATCGCCGCCACCACCGCGTCGGGCAGCCGGCGCAGGCGCTCGCCCTCCGCCGCCTGTTCCTTCAGGAAGGGAACCAGGGCGCGGGCCCGCGCGCGGATCTCGTCTTCGCTGGGCACGGTGGTGCCGACTTCGCTGCTGCCGTCCATGATCATCCCCGGCTGTCCGTTCCCCCGCCCGCCGTATTCGGTCGAGCTTGTCATTGTTCGGTGATGATGACGGTTTCGCAGATGTCGCGACATCGTCTAACCGGACTAGAGCGAGCAAGCCGAAATCAAATTGTCCGGATATAAAGAATTCACCCCCTTAACCTTCGAAAGGGATGCAAATTTCCGCGTGTTTGCTCAGAAAAAATGGGGGGCTACCGCCAGGAAGACAATCTGCCGGCGGGCAAAGGGATAACGGAGACTTTCTCTTGTCGCGGTGCAGTCGGCGCTCCGCGATGATATAGGCGGTACGGCAGGCCCCAGATCGCCGGCCGGCCTGTCGATCGGCAACCGCGCTATACATTTTTTCGTTTTCTGTAGTATTGTAATGTTTCGAGGAGGGAGCAAATGCGGGCCGACACGGCTACACTGCGCCCTCGCCGTCTCCCGCCCGCCCCAGACCGAAGCCCCATGTCCGCCCTGCCGCAATCGCACAGTTTCAACGAAACCCAGCAGCGCATCCTGGCTGCCGCCATCACTTGCGTGAAGCAATGGGGGGTCGAAAAGACCAGCCTGAACGACATCGCCAAACAGGCGGGCGTGACCCGGCCCACGGTCTATCGCTATTTCGCCAGCCGGAACGAAGTGCTGACCACCGCCCTGATGCAGTCGGCCTATGCCTTGGGCGAGCGCATCATGGCCCATATGGCCGGCATGGCCGAGCCCGTCGAGCGCTATGTCGAGACCATCGTCTTCGCCATCGGGCAGATCCCGAACGAGCCCTATCTCTCGATCGTGATGGGCAGCGATTTCATGTCCTATGTCGCAGCCGATGCGCTGAGCAACCAGGAAGGCTGGGCCCTGTGCCTCGCCCTGATGCGTCAGATCCTCGACGGCCTCGACCTCGCCGACGATGCCCTGCAGGACATTACGGAAGTGACCATCCGCCTCGTGCTGTCGCTTCTGACCACCACCGGCCCACGCAAGCGCAGCCCAGAAGAGTTGCGTCTCCTGCTGCAGCGCTGCCTCGCGCCGATGTTGGAACGGAACGGCGCCCGGGCTTGATCTCGAGCCCTTCCCCGGGGATTCTCGAAGCCGGGAAGACGGCTCCCCGCCCGCCGTCACGCAATGCCCGAGCCAGGTGTCAGCCCGACCATGACCGATCCGATGATCCCCGACCGCCCGAAGGACACGGCGGACCGCCTGGTGCGCCATTTCCGCCAGATCATGGTCTGGCCGGTGCAGCTCATGCCGCTGCACGACCACGGCCCGATCGAAACCCATTGGGAGAAGCTGGCCGGCGCTGATTGCCTCTGGGCGATACTCGACGATGAATTCACCGAAGACTGCGACGCCTTCCACGAACGACACTACGTCGAATTCGTCGCCTTCCTGCCCCATGTCCAGCGCTTCATCTATGGCGAGGGGCGCACGGTCGGCAATCACGGTGGTTACGGCGCCTCGCCCATTCGCGTCTACCGGCGCAAGGACGTCGCCAAGGCGCGCGTGCAGTGCCGGGCCGACGGGCCGACCTTCGTGTTCGAGGTGATCCACGTCGACCTCTGCTTCTTCTATGACGTCGACGTCGCCTTCCTGGTGGTCGAATTCGCCGCCGACGACATTCCGCTGGCTGATGCGGAAGATACGTTGTTCCGCCTGAGCCGCACCTATCCCACCTTCTGGAACGAGGACGGCAGCGCCGTCTATTGCTGCCATCGGGTCGAGTGGCTGGATGCGGCGGGCGAAGTCCTGGCCGCCTCGGACTTCCAGGACCGCCGGCGCTATCTCGATTTCACCTGCATCAACCGCGCCCCCTATATCGCCGCGCATTGGCGCTTTCTGATGCACCCCCTGGTGCTGCACCACTCGGACGAGACCGGGCCGATCCGCTTCCGCCAGCTCGAATATCAGCGTATGCCGGTGATGAGCTATGTCGCCCTGGACGATCCCGCCAGCCTTCAGCGCAGCGACTGGATGCGCCTCGGCCTCGGCACCGCCCCCGGGCCTTCGGGACAGCTCCCCTTCTCACGCCGCTTCATGGCCAATTTCGAGACCCGCTTCTGCCTGGATCGCCATTGGGGTGACGCGGGGGACCATGACGGCACGCCGCTCCGCATCGTGTGCTCGCACCATGCCCTCACCATGGTCGGCAAGGCGAACGACGCCTATTTCAGCGATGCCGAAACCGGCATGTTGAGCCAGTTCCGCCATCAGTATTTCATGATCGCCCTGATCGCCCATCTGCACCGCGCTTCGCTGCTCATGTTCTCCGACCGGCTGGTCACCGCGATCAGCCATCTCGACGTGGGCGACGTCGAATCGGTGAAGAAATTCAAACGCGAGATCCGTGGCATCCGCGAGAATTTCCTGCGCTTCAATCACCGCTACTGGTTCCACGAAGTCTCGAACCAACTGCTCATGCGCGACGTCTTCCGCCAACTGCGCGAACAACTCGAAATCGACCGCCTGTTCTCCGAAGTCCGCGGCGAAGTCGAGGACATGAGCAACTACCTCGATTCCGACAGCGTGCGGCGGCAGTCGAATTCGGTGCTGCGCCTGACCGTGGTCACCATCTTCGGCCTGGTCGGCACGCTGGCGACCGGCTTTTTGGGCATGAACCTGATCGCCGCGGCGGACAAGCCGCTGTGGCTCCAGGTCATTTATTTCATGGCGGTGTTCGTGCCCACCGTCTGCCTGATCGCCTATACGATCACGAAATCCCGCAAGCTCTCGGATTTCGTCGAACTGCTGTCGGACGAACGGATCTCGCTCCGCGATAAACTCCGGGGCATTCGCCCGAAATAGCCGCGAGGCTCAGGACGGGTCGCGCAGCGTCGCGGATTCGTCCGCCAAACGCCGGGCCAGCGGCCCGGCGGCCGGCCCCCAGACGGCTTCCAGGGCAGCCACGCCACCCTTGCTGAAACACCGCCAGGCATCGGCCGCGGGAACATGGCCGAACCAGCCGATGCCCATGGGCGTGCGCGGCGTCCGCAAAACGTCCATCTCCTCGACCAGTCCGTCGCGGACGACGGTGGAACGGCGCACTTCGATCGCAGCCGGGAGATCGCCGGCTGGCAGGAGGTCGGGAAAATCGCGACGCAGACGCCAGAATGGCTCGTCGGCGAAACGCGGTTCGGCCCGGATGAAGTCACGCCCGATTCTGGCCTGGTGCAGGCTGGTTTCTTCCGCTCGCGCCGTCAGGAAGCGGCGGCACAGGTCTTCCGTCTCCGGTCCCGGGCGGGCCGCCAGCGTGCGCCGCACCGCCGCCACCGCGAGCGCGCTCGAGACCGCCCAGAACTGCCCGTGCCCCGAAAGCGGATCCATCGCGGCCAGACAGTCGCCGGCACGGAGCACGCGGAGATCGCCGACCGGCCTCGCCAGGCAGGGCGCCGCCTCGCGTGCCGAGATGTCACCCGCGAGGCCGATGGCGCCGAGATCGGGCATGGCCCGGTGCAGGGCGGCCAAAAGCCGTTCCGACGGAGTCCCCTCGCCTGCGGCGTCCAGCATCACCTGGGCCCAGATCCGCCCGTCCGGCAGGCCGACCAGCCAGACCCAGCCCCCGGCGAAGGCGCGAATGTGCAGGCCCTCCAGCGATGTCCCGGCGGCGACCAGGCCGCATAGCGCCAGGGTGGCCGGTGCGCGCGACACCCAGTCGAGCGCGGTGCGGCCACGCGCATCGATCACCTGTGGGGCGGCGATCCGCCCCCCCTCGGCCAGGACGACGCCCTGCCCATCCGGCCGCCCGGTGCCGCACCGCAGTCGGGCCCCCGCAGCGGCGGCGGCGGCGCGGAGGTGGGCGTCCAGGGCGCCGCGCCAGACCACATATTCGGCATTGGCGGTACCGATGCCGCCCCAGTCCACCCGGCGCGTCAGCGGCCCCTGAATGCCGTCGAAGCCGTCGAGCAGCCCCTCGGCCCGGAGCCAGCGATGCAGCCGAGGGGCGAGCCCTTCGAGGCGCGGATTGCGCCGTTCGGGATCGACCAGCACGACGTCGAGCCCGTCGCGTGCGGCGAGCAGGGCCGAGACGGCCCCCGCAGGTCCACCACCCAACACCACCAGATCGGCCCGGCCGTCCATCGCCGCCTCCGCTGCCTGTTCCAGAGGCAGGGTCCGCCCGGCCACGGGAGGCATTCTTGACATTGCCGGCCAAAGTGAATGCCGGCGGCACCATGCCGCGACTTTGGCCACGAATGTCAGGAACGGCAGGCGGCGGATCGCTTCCCTAAAGGCACGTCACACACGGGGCGGCCCGATCGTCGGGGCCGCCAGTCAGAGGATCGCAACGATGAAGTCTCTCGTCCGTCTCGCCCTGGCAACGGGCTGCGCCCTGGGCGCGCTGACCGCCGCGGTGCCGGCGCTCGCCGCGAGCGGGGCCGAGGTGCTGCAGAACACCTGCATCACCTGCCACACCAAGGCCCCGGACGGCACGGTCGAGCGCATCGATGCCGCGCGCAAGACGCCGGAAGCCTGGGATATGACGGTGGTCCGCATGATGCGTAACCACAAGGTCGAGCTGAGCGACGCCGACCGTCAGGCCGTGGTCAAATATCTGGCCGATACCCGCGGCCTTTCCGTCGCCGAGACCGAGGGCTTCCGCTACATCCTCGAGCGCGAGCCGGTGGCCAGTGACGAAGGCCCCAGCGAGTTGATGACCCAGACCTGCGGCCGTTGCCATTCCTATGCCCGCGTCGCCCTGCAGCGCCGCACGCCCGAGGACTGGAAGCATCTGGTCAATTTCCACCTGGGCCAGTTCCCGACCCTCGAATATCAGGCGCTAGCCCGCGACCGCGACTGGTGGGGCATCGCCCAGGCGGAGATCATCCCCTTCCTGGCCAAGACCTATCCGCTCGGCAGCGCACCGGCGCCCTTCACGGGCGATCCCGCCGGGACTTATGTCCTGGCCGGGCATCAGCCGGCCAAGGGCGATTATGCCGGCACCCTGACCATCACCAAGGCGGGCAGCGAATTCGACGTTAAGATGGTGCTGGCCTTCGCCGACCATACCGCCACCTTCACCGGCAAGGGCCGTCTCTTCGGGGCCGGCGAATGGCGGGCCTCGCTCTCCGACGGCAAGGTGAAGATTCGCCAGGTCTTCGCCTTCGGGGCCGACGGCACCCTGGAAGGCCGCTGGTTCGAGGCGGAGCGGGACGTGATCGGCGGCCGCATCGCCGCGGTCAAGGCGGACGGCGCCGCCCACGCCCTCGCCGCCTTCCCCAGCCGCCTGAAGATCGGCGCGGAAACCACCGTGACGGTCGCCGGCAGCGGCCTTTCCGGCGCCCTCACCTTGCCCGCCGGCGTGACCGGCGAGATCACCGGAAAGAACGAAACCGGCGTCACCCTGAAGCTGAAGGCCACGGCCGCCGGTCCGGTCGAACTGGCCCTGGGCAGCCAGAAGATCGCCCTCGTCGCCTATGAGGCGCCCGACCGCATCTCGATCGTGCCGGAGCTGACCATCGCCCGGATCGGCGACAACGGCAGCCCGATCCCAAAGGTGCCGGCGCAGTTCGAGGCGGAAGGCTGGCTGAACGGGCCGGACGGCAAGCCGGGCACGGCGGACGACATCTCCCTCGGCTATTTCCCGGCGACCTGGGCCACGGCCGACTTCGACGAGGCCGCCGCAGCCATGAAGGATGCCACCTTCGCCGGCTCGATCGACGCCACCGGCCTGTTCACGCCGGCCGCCGCCGGCCCCAACCCCGAGCGGGTGATGTCGACCAACAATGCCGGCAACCTGAAGGTGATCGCCACGGTGACGGAAGGCGGCAAGCAGCTGACCGCGGAGGCGCATCTCTACGCCACCGTGCAGCGTTTCGTCGACCCGCCGATCCGCTGAGGTGGCACCATGAACGCCCTCACCCTCGTCCGCCACAACGCCCATCGCGTCGACGTCGACGGTCACGCCATGCTGATGCATGTGCCGACCACCAGCCTGTTCGAACTGGACGGCGTGGCGCGGGATGTCTTCGATCTCTTCCAGCGCCGGTCGGCGGTCGACGCCGAGGCGATGCGGGCCGAACTCGGCGCCCGCCACGCCCCCGGCACGCTGAGCGATTGCCTGCAGAGTTTCCTTTCGCTCGACATCCTGCGGGATGCCGAGGCGCCGGAGGCACCCGCCCGCATCACCAAGGTCGAGGAGATCCCGCTCTCCACGATCATCCTGAACGTCAACACCGGTTGTAACCTTTCCTGTACCTACTGCTACAAGGAAGACCTGACGACGCCGGCCAAGGGCCGCAAGATGGCCTTCGAGACGGCGCGCGCCTCCTTCGATCTCCTGCTGAAACAGGCGCGCGGCCGGGACCGGGTCAATGTCGTCTTCTTCGGCGGCGAGCCCCTGTCCAACGTCGAGCTGATCCGCGAGGTGGTCGCCTATGCCGAGCCGGTGGCCCGCGCCGCCGGCAAGACGGTCGATTTCTCCCTGACCACCAATGCGACCCTGCTGACCGAGGAGCTGGTGGATTGGTTCGACCAGCACCGCTTCGCCCTCACCGTCTCGATGGATGGGCCGAAGGCGTTGCACGACGTGAACCGCCGCACGGTCGGCGGCAAGGGCACCTACGACGTGGTCGCCCGCAACGTGACCATGCTGCTCGCCCGCTACAAGTCGCGCCCTGTCGGTGCCCGGGTCACCCTGACCCGGGGCGTGGCCGACGTGATGGGCATCCACCGCCACCTGAAGAACGAGCTCGGCTTCGCCGAAGTCGGCTTCGGCCCCGCCACCTCGGGCCCGATCGCCGTCTTCAACCTGGACGCCGAGGCCCTCGGCCAGGTCTTCGAGGACATGAAGGCGCTCGGCCGGCTCTATGTCGAGGCGGCCTGCCGGGGCGAGAACATCGGCTTCTCCAACATGCACCAGCTGCTGACCGACATCGCCCAGGGCACCAAGAAGGCGGTGCCCTGCGGTGCCGGCCTCGGCATGTTGGCGGTCGACGGCGCGGGCGACCTGCACCTGTGCCACCGTTTCGTCGGCTCGAACCAGCCGACCTACGGCAATGTCGAGAGCGGGATCGACGTGCCGAAGCTCGCCGCCTTCATCGAAAAGGCCCAGGACCGCAGCGACTACGGCTGCCGGACCTGCCGCATCCGCTCGATCTGTGCCGGCGGCTGCTACCATGAGAGTTACGCACGGCAAGGCGACGTCTTCGCTCCCGTCTACCACTACTGCGACCTGATGCGCGACTGGGTCGACTTCGGCATCGAAGCCTATGTCCGCATCATGCGCGCCAACCCCGGCTTTTTCCGCACCCAGCTCGAACCCCGGATCACGCGGTCCGGCGCCGCCAAGGAGGTTCTTTCTGCATGAAACATCTGATCCCTGCGAACGCGAAGGCCCAGGCCTTCGTGGAAGCCGAGGCCGAGGGCCGCGCGGAAGAGGTGGTCGCCATGAACGCGCTGGTCGGCTGCACCACGTCCTTCGATCCGGGCTGGGAAGTCGACGCTTTCGGCGGCGTCTCCAACCTGTGCCAACCGATGGAAGCCGATCTCTACGGCTGCGCCGATCCCTGCTGGTGGCCGGCCCAGGTGGCCGACACGCTGAACACCTATCCCGACTGGACCGCCGGTGCCGACAACGTCACCCGCGACTGGCGCAAGCTGCAGTCCGTCTTCCCCGAGACGAAAGGCTGAGTGACATGGCCCGTTCCCTTCTTCTTTCCCTGCTCGCCGCGGGCATCGCGCTGGCCGCCCAGCCGGCGCTGGCGCGCGACTACATCCTGGCGCCGACCCGGCCGAACAAGCTGGTGATCGTCGACACCGAGAAAATGGCGGTCGACAAGGTGATCATCCTCGAAGGCGACGCCGGCCCGGCCCCAGTGGTGCCCGTGGTCGATCCGACCGGCCATTTTGCCTATGTCTCGATCAACAAGACCGAGAGCCTGGTCAAGGTCGACCTCGAGAGCGGCCGCACGGTCGCCCGCGTCGACATGAGCACACCGCAAGAGAGGGTGAAGAACCTCTTCGGACTCGCCCTCTCGCCCGACGGCAAGACGCTGGCCGCCTATCAGTCGGCGGTGAAGACGATGGCGACCCATTTCGAGGTCGAGCCGACCCGCATCACCCTCTACGACGCCGCGACACTGAAGCCGCGCAAGACCTTCGAAGCGCCGCGCCAGGTTACGCTGATCATGTATTCGCTCGACGGCAAGAAGCTCTTCGCCCTCGGCCGGGCCATGTATGTCTTCGACACGGCGAGCGGCAGCAAGATCGACGAATACTCGATCCAGTCCTGGCAGGCCGAGACCTATGCCCAGCCGGACGTGCTCGATGTCTGGAGCCAGTACGAGACCTCGGGCCTCGTGGTGACGCCCTTCTTCACCGCCCTGAAGGCCAAGCCGATGACCGATCCGGAAGCCTTCCGCACCGGCCTCCTCACCCTCGATCTCGCCAGCGGCAAGATGGAGATGAAGGATATCCGGCAGATGGACGTCTTCTATTTCTCGACCGCCGCCAATCCGGCCAAGACGCGGGTCTACGGCGCCTACAACGTGCTGGAGAGCTTCGACCTCGTGGCCAATGCGCCGATCAAGCGGGTGTCGCTGCCGCACTCCTATTATTCGGTCAACGTCTCGTCCGACGGGCGCACGGTCTGGCTCGGCGGCGCGCTCGGCGACCTCGCGGCCTATGACGCCGAAACCCTCGAAAAGAAGGGCCAGGTCGACATGCCGGACGGCGCCGTGATGTCGCTCGCCAGCGTGCGCATCTTCACCCGGCGCTAGCCATGGTCCGGGTCGGCGTGATCGACAGCGGCGGTCCGGCCGACGACCCGCCGGAGGACCGCGCCACGGCGCGGTCCTTCTCGGCGGACGGCGCCATCGCGCCCGCCCTGCCCGACCGGCTGGGCCACGGCAGCGCCGTCGCCGCGATCATCCGCCGTGCCTGCCCGGGCGTCTCCGTCCTGCACGCCCAGGTGTTCGACGACAGGCCGGTGACCTCGGCGCTCAGGGTCGCCGCCGCCCTGCACTGGTTCGCCGCCCTGCCGGAGGCGGCGCGGCCCGATCTCCTGTGCATGAGCCTCGGCCTTGCCGTCGACCGGGGGCCGCTCAAGGCCGCCTGTGCCCCGCTGATCGCACGCGGCATGGTCCTGGTCGCCGCCCATCCGGCCCGGGGCGCGCCCTGCTACCCGGCCGCCTATCCGGGCATCCTGGCGGCGACCGGCGATGCCCGCTGCGCGTGGGACGACGTTTCCCGCCTCGGCCCCGCGCTTTTCGGCGCCTGGTGCAATTCGCCCGAGGACGGCGTGCCGGGCATGGGCGGGGCCAGCATCGGTGCCGCCCGCCTGGCGGGCCATCTGGCCGCGATCAGCAGCGCGCAGGGACGCCTGCGCGGCCTCGGCGAGGCCGTCGCGGCGCTCACCCCCCTGGTCCGCCACAGCGGACCCGAGCGGCGAGGAGCCCATGGCGACTGAAAGCTATCGCGACCGCCTGGGGCGCCGCCTCGCCGCCCTGATCTTCGGCTCCGATGCCGGCTGGATCGCGCCCCTGATGGCGCGAATGCTGCCGGCGTCGGCCCTCGTCCTGGCCAGTTCGTTGACCGCCGCCGCCCTCGGCCTCGCCCTGCCGCTGCTGACCAAGCAAGTGATCGACGCCGGCATCATGGCGCGCGACATGCAGGCGCTGTTCCTCTGGTCCGGTGCCAGTTTCGTGCTGGGGCTCGGCGCGGTCGGCCTGGGGGCCGCCAATTCGCTGCTCCACCTCAGGGCCTCGTCGCACATGTTGGCCGAACTGCGGGCCGGCCTCTTCGCCGCCGCCCTGGCGCGCGATCCGGCCCGGCCCGAATTGCTGCTGGGCGAAGCCATGGCCCGGCTCGACGGCGACTGCGCGGAGATCCAGAGCTTCGCCTTCGACACTTTGATCGTCGCCATCGGGGCGATCTTCCGCTTGGCCGGCGGGCTCGGCCTCATGGTGGCGCTGGACTGGCGCCTCGCCCTGCTGCCCCTGGTGGCGGCGCCGGTCGAACTGGCCTTCCTCGCCCGAGCCCGCCGGCGGAGCCAGGCACTCGCCGAAGCGGTACGTGGCACCAGGGGCGATCTCGCAGCCCTGATGACGGAGTCGCTGGGCGCCCGGCGAACCTTGCGCGCCCTCGGTGCGATCGGTCAGCGCGAAGCCGCTTTCGGCCAAGGCCAGCGGGCGCAGATCACCACCCTGCTGCGCCAGCGACGCTGGAGCGAAACGGTCGGCCGAGCAGTGAGCGGTCGGACGGGTCGAGAACCAAGCGGTCGCCGACGAACTGGTCGATTTCGACCGGCAGACCGAAGAGCCCTTCGAGGAAGGCGGTGAGCCGCGCGGCCGAGCGGCTCCGGGCGGCGAGCAGCCCCGCGAAATGTAGCTTGCTGCCGTCGGACAGGGCATCGTCGTCGCGCCAGGGATCGGCCGCGATGCCGATCTGGGCGCCGACGAAGGCGGCGAAGCGGTCGCTCGCCGGGCGGTCGGCCTGGGCCGCCGGCCGGGCATCCGCCCAGGCGCGATAGAACAATTGGAGAAATCGGTTCTGGATGATGTCGGCGAAACGGGCGAAGGAATCGTCGCCGTCGTTCAGCCAGCGCAGCGCCTCTTCCGTCACCGCCAGGGGCAGCGCCCCCTGCGGGCCGAACAGGCCCATGAAACGCACGATGATACGATGCCGCCCCTGCCCGTCCCGATCCGCCCGGGCCAGGGCGGACGGGGGAAATGCCAGGAAGGGATCTTGGCCGAGGGTCAGGAAGTCCTCCCGCCGGGTGCTGCTATCGCCGATCTTCGGCCGGTCGGGAAAGGCCCGTTCGAGGAAGCGCATGACTTCGTGGAAGTCGAAACGCCACGGTTCCCGTTCCAATTCGGCGACGAAGCCGCTCACAGGAGCCTCCTCGTCCCGGCCCGGGCCGGCCAGCGCCTGACCAGCCCGCGTTCGGTCGAACGGATGACGGTCTCGGTGAAGGTGTTGATCGAGACATAGTCGGCGAAGAACTGGTCCAATACGGCGCCCAGCAGAAAGATTCCGCTGCCCGAAAAGCCCCTCTCGTCGAGCGTCACCGTAATTTCGAGGCCGCGAGCCACCGCCGCCCCGCCGTTGCAGCGGATCCGGCGCACGACCGGCCGCGTCTCGACGCTGCGAATGCCGGCGATCCGCCGCTGCGTCGCGTCGTCGGCGATATCGGCGAAAACCGACATCACTTCGCGGAGCGCATCTCCGCCCCGCCTTCCTGCGCGTTCGGTCAGGCCGAGGTGGTTGAGCGCCAGGAGATTGATCAGACGCCAGGCCAGGACGCCCGAATAGGGTGCCTCACGGCCGCTCCGGAAACGAGCCAGGATCGGCTCGCGCGGCGCGGTCGGTCCGACCAGGCAGCTCACCGCCAGATCCATGTCGTCGACGAACCTGAAATCGACGCCGCCACTGCCGACCGGCAACTGCCCGGCCAGATGACGATTGGTGCAGAGAGCGGTGACCCCCACTTCACCCGGCCCGCCCGCCTTCCCGGACGCCAACGGCGACGTTTTCGAACTGCCGATCGTCGCGATTGCCGAGCGACTTCCTAAGCGCGCCGCGGCAACGGCTCCGGCCGAACCGGTTCTGGCCCGCCGGCCCTATGGCCAACGCTCGGAGCCGGTGTCGGAATTCGCCTTCGAAGAAGACACCGACGGCCACACGGGCAAGAACTATTCCTGGATGAACCTCATCAAGTTCTGCTGCAACGGCAAGCACATTCCGAAGGGCAAGATCATCGTCCGCAAGGCCGGGCAGAACCCGCTCGACTATGTCGTCATCGAGCTGGAGAACATCATCATCTCCAGCATCAGTTCCGGTGCGACCGGCCGCGAGGATCTGCTGGTCGAGCACGTCGGCCTCAATTTCAGCAAGTTCAACTACATCTACACGCCGCAGAACAAGGACGGTTCCGGCGCCGGTGCGATCGAGGCGCCCTGGGACATCGCCAAGAATGCATCGTCGTAGGTTACGGTCGGTGAGGTGACGGCATGGGGGGGCGACCGGCCAATGGGCGCGTTCGTTGCCCGCTCATGGTGGCCTTCCGGGACGCCCATGCGACGAGGGATGCGGGGCTGCCGGCGGGCGGTCGCGGTGGCGGCGGCGCGATCGGCGAACAGGCCTTGCGCGAGGCGATCGGTCGCGATCTCGAGGATCTCCTGAACACGGTCAGTCTCGAGGCGACAGTCGATCTCGCGGATTTCCCCAGGGTCCGCGACTCCATCCTCAATTTCGGGCTGCCGGATCTCGCCCGGCACACGATCGACGAAGCCCGGTTTTCGGAAATCGAAGGCGCCCTGGGTGCGGCCCTGGCACGTTACGAGCCGCGCCTGTCGGCGGGCAGCATCGAAGTGCGGCGGGAGGAGGGCGAGGACCAGGAGGAGAAGAGGGCGGCCCTCCAGGTCCGCTTCCTGGTGGCGGCGGAGATGCGGGCCGAACCCTTCGCCGTGCCGGTCGAATTCATCGCCGACATGCAGCGCGATACCGGCAGGGTGGCCGTCGACCGCGACGGCAAGGCGGGATGGACCGCGCCATGAACCGTGAATTCCTGGACCTCTACGAAAGGGAATTGAAGGTCCTCTTCGAACAGGGCGCCGAATTTTCGAAGGAACATCCGAACATCGCCCGGCGCCTCGGCGAGATCACGGCGGACCGGGCCGATCCGATGATCGGCGGCCTTCTGGAAGGGGCGGCCTTCCTGGCGGCCCGCGTGCAACTGACACTGAAGCAGGAATTTCCGGAATTCACGGCCAACCTGCTGGAACAACTGGTGCCGGGCTATCTCGCTCCGGTGCCGTCGGCCGTCCTTCTCGGCTTCACGCCGCCTTACGGCGATCCGGGCCTGGATGAAGGCAGGACGTTGCCGCGGCACGCATCCGTCGATGCCGCCTACCGCGAACGGCAGCGCGGCACCACCTGCCGTTTCCGCCTGTGCAACGCGTTGACTCTCTGGCCCTTCGAACTGGTGGAAGCGCAATATTTCGTCGCGGCCGGGCAGATCGCCGCATCGGGGATCGCGGCGGGACCCGAGGTCGCCGCCGGGCTCTGCCTGACCCTCGTCCGCCGAACCACCGTACGGCGCGAGGATGAGCCCGAGCCGGGCTCGCCAAAGGCCAGAGACGGCTGGTTCGCCGCCAGCCGCGCCGATCGCCTCGCCTTCCACCTGCTGGGGGCGGAGGCGGACGCCGACGGGCTCTACGAGCAGGTGTTCGCGAACTGCAACGGCATCCATCTGCAGTTCACCGATCCCGGTGGCCACAGCGTGGTCCTGGATCTGCCCCTTTCCAGCCTGGCCCAAATCGGCTTCGACGAGGCCGAGATGATGCTGCCGAACGGCAAACGGGTATTCCGGGGCTTCGACCTGATCAGGGAGTATTTCCATTTTCCCCGGAAGTTCCTGGGCTTCGCGCTGGAAGGTCTGGACGAGGTCCTGCCCAGGGTAGAGGCGCCCGCGGTGAAACTGCTGCTGACCTTCGACCGCTCGGTGTCCCGGCTGGCCGGTGCCGTCCATGCCGGCGCCTTCGCCCTCCACGCGGTCCCGGCGATCAATCTCTTCCGCCGGCCGACCGACCGCATCGCCCTCGATCACGGGCGCCACGAATATCCGATCGTGGCGGACCGCAGCCACCCCGCGGACAACGAGATCCACACGGTCGAAGACGTCTTCGGTTTCCTGGGCGGGAGCGGGCGGAAGGTGAAGCTTCCACCGCTCTATGCCGCCCCGCCGGAAGCCGGGCAACTCTCCTACACGCTTCGTCGGGATGCCAGGATCCGCTCTGCCGAGGAGCGCGAGCTTGGCACCGCATCGGATTACGTCGGCACCGAGGTCTTCCTCTCGCTCGCCGGGGCCGGGCGGGACGCCAAGGCGAAGCGTGCCTTGGCCAATTTGTCCGGCACGAGAAGCGACAGCAGTTCGGTCAGGTCCAGACCGAATAGTGCCTGGGCCTGGCGCGCCAGGATCAAGGCAGGGTTGGCGGGCTCGAATTCGCAATAATAGTCGATGACGGCTCCCAGCCTGCGGCGCGCATCAAGCCAAGAACCGATCGCCGGCCCGTCGGAAACCGGCTCGGTCGCTTCCCCGGCCGCTGCCGCAAGAGATGCTTCGGCCGGTGGCGGAGGCGGCATGTGTAACCCTGCCTGTTCCTGAATGAGTTTGACGATGGCGGCCACGGGTTCGCGAAGCTTGGCCAAATCGACCCTGCCCTTCCCGCCCGAACGGACCGACACGGTGTTCTCGATCTCCGCCGATGCCGCCGCCAACCGCTGCAGACATTCGGCCAACCGCTGAAGCTCCTCGGGATTCGCCTTGGCGAAGGCGGCGGCCAGGGCGGACGGCTGGCCGCCCTCGATCTGCGCCGTCGCCCCTCTCTCGGCCACCCAGGCCTTCCAGGTCACGGCGGTTCCGCGATCGGTCTGGACGAGTGGCAGGTTTTCGAGCGGAATGGCGACATGCGCCCGGTTGTTGACCAGCGTCGTCAGCGTGTTCAGGCGCCGGGTCGGGTCGCCGTTCGGACAGCGGGGATAGACATCGTCCCAATGTTCCTTCAGCAGGCCCGCGATCTGGGCGATCGTGCGCTCGAAAGCATGGACGTCACCACGCAAGATCTGCAGACGGGCCAAGCCGGTGAGCAGGCCGAGATCCCGGCTGTCCTCCAGACGATCCGTGATTCTGGCGATCAGGTCCGCTTCTTTCGTCCCGTTCCGCTGGAAGCCCGCATATCGCTCCGGCAGGTAGGTCTCGATCGCCATCATCAACATGGTGTAGTCGTGATCGGCATCGAGGTCGCGACCGCAGGGCGCCTCGGCGGAGATCGGGGTCGAATAATCCGGCGCTCGGCTCACGCCTCACCTCCCCGACGGTTCGTCGATTGGCCGCGCGACCTCCGGGGCCTCGCCGGTCGCGATCTCGATGCCCCAGTCGACACAGTCGCCCACCAGGTTGCGGCGCGCCTTCACCCCGCGCGTGGCGATGGCCAGCAGGACCGCCGCATTGGCCGCCTTGTGCGTCAGATAGGGCGGACAGGGAACCGGCCCGAAGCCGTCGTTCGTCATGCTGCCGCCCGACCAGGCGGCGGCCAGGGCGGCCCAAGTCGCCGCCAGCCGCCGGTCGGCCCCGCCGGCCAGGGCCAGGGCAGCGCGCCGGCTGGTCTCGTCCTGATGCCGGAGCCAATCTTCCGCCGCCTCGATCAACTTCGCCTCTTCGGCCGACAGACGGGCGCACAATCGTGTAACGCAGCGCGCGCCCCAAAGGACGGCATCGCGGCGCGACAGGAGATGGGCGCAGAACCCAATCGCATCCTCCGGCGTCGCCGACACGGCGAGCGCCTTCAAATAGGCGATCGAAGGCTCGTCCGCCGGTTCCGCACCAATGTCGCCGCGCAGGGTCTCGAACGCCTCGAAGACGTCGAGCGCCGTGGTGAAGCGGATCCGTTTCCTCATCGCCGGATCAGTTGATCTTGACCAGCGCGCCGGTCGCGGTCAGTTCCGCCGATCCGTTCACGGCGGTTTCCATGCCGTCGACCTTGATCTTGGGCGACGAGATCGTGACGCTGGACGCGTCGATCACCACCTTGCTGGCGCCGACCTTGAGGACGATTCTCGTGCCCGCGCTGATTTCGACGGCGTCGCCGACCTCGACGGTCTGGCTGCCACCGATCTCGACATCCTGATTGCCGCTCTCGACCGACAATTTGTCGTCGCCCTTCTTCACCGTGATGCTGCGCGACGCCGCCCCCCTCGCTGTCGCGAAGGCGGCACCGACGTCCCGCGTCTCCCGGCGGCGGACGGTCGCGACGAAATCGCGTTCCGCCCGAAAGTCCACTGTCTCCGCCCCTGCCTTGTCGCCGAAGGCCAATTGATTGAAACCGCCGCCGCCCAGCGACGAATTGCTTTTGAGGCCGGTGGTCGTCTTGTTTTCCGGCAGGCTGTAAGGCAGTGGATTGGTGCCGTTGTAGACGACGCCGGTGACCAGCGGCCGGTCCGGATCGCCCTCCAGGAATTCGACCACGACCTCCTGGCCGATGCGCGGAATCGCCTGCATCCCCCACCCCTTGCCGGCGAGCGACTGGGCGACGCGAACCCGCCGGGAATCGACGCGCTCTCGATCCCAGTGGAATTGCACCAGGATCCGCCCGCGGGAATCGACGTCGATTTCCTCCCCCTTCTTGCCCACCACACGGGCGGTCTGGGGACCACGGACCGCCGGTCGGAAGGCGCTCTGGGGCGAGCGGAACGGCCTGTCCTTGGCCTGGAGTTCCAGCACGCTGTCATAGACGTCGCCGGCATCGTCCGCCCCGCCGACCGAGCCGTAGCTTTCGACCGCTGCCGTATGCCACGTGCGGACGACCAGATAGTCGCGGTTCTCGGCCGCCGTTCCGTGCCCTTCGACCTTCACCAGACCGCCGGGAAAACAACTGATGGCGCTGCCGTAGCCGGTTCGCCGCTGGGCCTGGGCCTGTTCGGATTCGAGCCGGACCTGTGCCAACTGCCGACCCGCGTCCGCTTCGCTGTAGCGCCCGGGATGGTGGTAGATCTCGTAGCTGCCGTCGGCGGCCGACGCATCGACCAGGAGCTTGGCGTTGGGCTGGGCATCGTCGTAATCGTTCAGGACGACACGGTCGCTGCGGAGGCTCGCCTCGACGGTCCAGGAATGAAGATGCTCCTTGTCCTGCCATTCCCGCGTCCGCCGCGGCACGATGCGCAGGCTGTTCGCGCCCGGCACCGGCTTGTGGGCCGAGATGCCGTCCACCAGCACGAGCTTGTGGCGCCCGGCGCCGTGCTCGAAATAGAAATAGATGCCGAATTCCTCCATCAATCGCAGAACGAAGTTGAGGGAGGTCTCCTGGTACTGGACGCAATATTCCAGTTTGTCGTAGTGCCCGGCCAGGTTGAATTCGAAGTCGGCGAATTTCGCCGCCGAAACCACGTCCCTGACGATCTCTTCGACACTCTTCTGCTGGAAGATGCGCGAACCGGAGGTTCGGCCGAGCAGCCAGAGCCAGGGGCGCAGCACGAAACCGAACAGCGGCCACTCGTCCCGAATGCCGAGCCAGCGGACTTCCGTCACGATGCCCGCGAAATGGCGCTTGCCCCCGCCGACCGTCTGGAAGGAGACATGGCAGGGCTTGCCCAACAGGTCGGTCGCATCCAGCCCTTTTTCGGTGCCGAGAGCCTCTATCCGGCAGTCGAACAGCTCGCCCAGGCCTTCGTGGCACTCGAATTTGACGAGAACCAGCTTGTCTTCACCGCGAGGGGTGTGAAACGAGCCGATTCTCTTCTCTTGCACAGGGAGAGGGCGCATTCGCCGCCTATGCTTCTCAAAAATTGCATCGATCACCATCAGACACTAACGGTGGTGATTTTCAAGTGCATATGCACGAAAACGTAAGGGCCGCCTGTCGCGCTGTGGCCACACGATCGCCGGCCCTCTGCGGCTCGGCATTCCCGTAATGCCACAGGTGTCGGCGGCACCTTTCCACCGGAAGGTGGATTGTCGCATTCGACCCGATCTTCGACGCTTTCCTCGTCAACGCCGGCCGCATCTGGCCCGCCTTACATGAGGATGTGACGATGAAAGCTGTTCACCTGCCCTCGACGGCCACCCCGGAGGAAGTCGCCGCCGCCCTTCGCGAGCACGGCTACTGCATCGTCGACAATCTGGTCCCCGAAGCCCTGATGGACCGGATCGACGCCGAAATGGGCCCCTATGTCCGGAGTTCCCTCTACGGCGACGACGGCTTCGTCGGCAAGCTGACCAAGCGGACCGGCGCCATGATCGCCCGTTCCCCGGCGGCCCGGGAACTCATCATGAATCCGACGGCGATCGGCACCGCCGGCAAGTTCCTGGAAAAGGCGACCACCTTCCAGCTCCACCTGACGCAGATCATCAGCGTCTTCCCGGGCTCCAAGGCCCAGCCGATCCACCGCGACCAGGTCGCCTGGGACTTCTTCCCCTTCCCGAAGGACTACGAGGTCCAGTGCAACATCCTCTGGGCCATGACCGATTACACCGAGGAGATGGGCGCGACCCGCGTGGTACCGGGCAGCCACCTGCTGGACGACCGCGAATATACCATCGAGGAATCGATCCCGGCCGAAATGACCCGGGGCTCCGCCCTGTTCTATACCGGCAAGGTCTATCACGGCGCCGGCGAGAACAAGTCCGACAAGATCCGTCAGGCGATCAACATCACCTATGCCGTCGGCTGGGTGCGCCAGGAGGAAAACCAGTATCTGACCACGCCCATCGAGATCGCCAAGACCCTGCCGGAAGACCTGTTGAAGGTCATGGGCTACCAGATGGGCTGCTTCGCCATGGGCTATGTCGGCGACTTCGAGGATCCGATGACCGTCCTGCACCCGCCGCAGGAACGCAAGGTGCTGAACACCGACATCATCAAGAAGAAGGCCGACGAGGCGATGGACGCCAAGAAGCTCTTCACCGACAGCACCGCCGCCTGAAGGAGGGAGCCCATGATCACCAGGACCAATCCAGCCGTCGACTATCTCGGCGCCGACGTCTTCGACGGCCTCGCCTTCTGCCAGTCGGTGCGGGCCGGCGACACCGTCTATTATGCCGGCGTGGCCCCCCTGAAAGGCACGCTGGAGACCCTCGAACTGGTCGGCGCGGGCGACATGGCGGCCCAGTTCGACTATGTCCTCGGCGTCATCGACGCCTGCCTGAAGGCAGACGGGCTCGACCGCAGCAAGCTGGTCACCTGGACCTTCTACACGACCGACATCAAGACCTTCATCGAGGTCATGCCGGGCATCCTCGGTCCCTGGGTCGGCGATCACCGGCCATGCTCCACGACCGTCGAGGTCCGTGCCTTCGTGCATCCCGACCAGTTGGTCGAGGTCACGGCGACCGCCGTCGACGCTTGAGCCGGGAGGCCACCATGATCGCATCCCTGCGGGGCAAGAGCGTCATCGTCACCGGCGGCAGCAAGGGCATCGGCAAGGCGATCGCCCAGCGCTTCGCTGCCGCCGGGGCCAAGGTCCTCGTCGTCTCGCGCAAGCTCGATGAGGCGGGCGCGGTCGCCGAACAGATCGTGGCGGCCGGCGGCACGGCGGCCGGCTTCGCCGCCGATGTCTCGACCCTGGACGGCAACCGGGCCATGGTCGACCGCACGGTCCAACTCTACGGCGGGCTCGACGTTCTCTGCGCCAATGCCGGCATCTATCCGGCGGCCATGATCGAGGACATGACGGTCGAGGACTTCGACACGGTGATCAACACCAACCTGCGCAGTTCCTTCCTCTCGACCGCGGCCGCGGTCAAGGCCATGAAGCTGCGCGGCAAGGGCCGGATCATCATCACGTCGTCGACCACCGGCCCCATCACCGGCTATCCGGGCTGGGCCCATTACGGGGCGTCGAAGGCCGGCCAGCTCGGCTTCATGCGGACCGCCGCGATCGAGCTGGCGCGCTATGGCATCACCGTGAATGCGGTGATCCCCGGCCCGATCATGACCGACGGCCTGGCCGAGCTGCCGCAATCCTTCCTCGACCGGATCAAGTGCGCCGTCCCCTTGAAGCGCTTCGGGGGGGTGGAGGAAGTCGCCAACGGCGTGCTCTTCCTCGCCAGCGACGAGGCATCCTATGTCACCGGCCATGCCCTGGCAGTGGACGGCGGCATGACCCTGCCGGAATTCGAAATGGCCCTGGACGACAGCGCCTCCTTGACCTGAGCGCACGCCCTTCTGTTTCCGGCTTCTGAAAGCCCCGGCCCCGGCCGGGGCTTTCTTTTTGCCCGCCGGCGATCGGCCCGCCCGATCGGCTGGCACGGATATTGCTTTTTCAAACTAATCCAATTTGTAGGGAAAACATCAGGGGGGGGAAACGGGCTCGGCCCGTGGTCGTGGCAACGCCTGTGAGCTGAAAGGAGCTTGTCCCATGCAGATGGCCGATGACTACCTGTCCGCCGCGATTGTCGATGAGAGCGTGCGTTTCGCGGTGTCCTCGCTCGACTGCCCGGCATCCATCTTCTGCTGGATCGACCCCGACAGCCGCATCGACGACTACAGCACCACCGGGGTCAGCCAGCGCCTGATGGACGAATATATGGAGGGGCGATATGTCCACGATCCCCTCAACGTCCACCAGATCTTCGCCGGCGCGAACGACATCCTCTTCCTCGGCCGGGAGCGCCATAACCACCCCGAGGAACATAACCGCCGCCACGATGCCTTCCTCCAGCGCTACGGCGTCCATGACGAGGTGGACTTCATCTTTCGCGACCACGGCAAGCCCTTCGCCCTGCTCGCGATCCTGAACGGCCCCTGTGGCGACTGCTTCTCTTCGCGTCTCGTCAACTGGAACGCGATGAGAAACTACCTGGAATTCAATTTGAAGATGCACCCGAGGGTCCGGCAGGCACGCCAGGACCAGATGCTGACACTCCGCTTCGGATTGACCCCGCGGGAAATCCAGGTGGTCGAGCTGCTCAAGAACGGGGCATCGAATATGGCGATTGCCCAGATAATGGGCATCGGCCTGGCCACGGTGAAAACCTACGTCATCAACATCCTGAACAAGCTCGGCGTGGAAAATCGCGCGGCGATCATCGCCTTCCTCGCGCGGATCCAATTGCCCTGACCGGCCGGGTGGTCAAAAACAGAGCAGGAGCATGTCTTTTTGTGTAATCAACTCAGTTACAAAATACCGGCGACGCCGGCGCTGCGTTCCACCCTAAGGTGGATTGCGGGGGACCTCCCCCGGGCATCACGCTTCCATCCGAAAGTAAACGGGAACGGGAGCCTGCCGGATGACGGCCATGCCACTTGAAGCGGATCCAGGGCCTGACGCGGCCATTGCGCCAGCCCCTGCCCGCTGCCTCGACATCCGCAACCTTTCCAAGCGTTTCGGCGGCGTCTACGCGGTCCGCGGGGTCACGCTACGGTGCGATGCCGGCGAAATCCTCGGCCTCATCGGACCGAACGGCGCGGGCAAGAGCACGCTGATCAACCTGATCACCGGAACGCTCCGGCCCGACACGGGTGACGTTACCATGGACGGCCGCTCCCTGGTCGGGCTGACGGTGCCGCAATGCGCCCGCGCCGGCGTCGGGCGGACCTTCCAGAACATCCGCCTGTTCGCCCATCTGACCGTGCGCCAGAACGTCGAGGTCGCCCATACCACGGCGAGCCGTCACCGGGTCGGCGGGCCGGAGCTTCATTCGATCGACGATCTTCTCGCCCGCATGGGTCTCGGTGCCCTGGCCGACCGCATGGCGACCACCCTGCCCTATGGCCTGCAGCGCCGGCTGGAAATCGCCCGCGCCCTCGCGCTGGCGCCTTCCTACCTGCTGCTGGACGAGCCGGCGGCCGGCATGAACGACAGCGAGTCCGAGCACCTCGTCGATCTGATCCAACAGATCCGCGACGACTTCGGCTGCGGCGTCCTCGTCATCGAACACGATCTTCGCTTCATCCGCCGGGTGTGCGAGCGGGTCGCCGTCCTGCACATGGGCGAGATCCTGACCATCGGCGGGCCGGAGGAAGTGCTGAACGACCCCCGCGTCATCGAAGTCTACATCGGCGGCGGCGAAGACGAGCCGGCCTGATCCCCATCCGACCCCCTTCAGGAGCGTAAGACATGCGTAACGACAGCAAGATTCTGCTCGGCCTCGGTCTCGGTGCCCTGCTGCCCGCCAGCGCCGCCCTGGCGGCCGAGACGATCAAGATCGGTGCGCCGGAATCGATCTCCGGTGACTGGGCGCCCTATACCGCCGCCCATGGCCTGCGCTGCATGGCCGAACTGGTGAACGAACAGGGCGAATACAAGATCGAACTCGACGTGAAGGACAGCAAGTCCGAGCCCCAGCTCGCCATCGCACTGGCCCAGCAGATGCTGGACGAAAAGGTCGTCGCGGTCTCCGGTACGCCGGCCTCCGACAGCCTGATCCCGATCGCGCAGCTCGCCGCCGGTTACGGCGCCATCACCTTCTCGGCCATGAATACGCAGGTCGAGATGTTTGCGACCGGGCTCGAAAATTTCGTAACCACGGCCGTTCCGGACCCGTTCAACGCCGCCGCCACCGCGAAGGTCGCCTACGACAAGGGCGCGCGCAGCGTCGTGCTCTTCGTCTCCGACGCCGCCGGGACCTGGACGCGCGCCCTGCCCGGCTGGTTCGGCGAAGTCTTCGAGAAGCTGGGCGGCAAGGTCATCGGCACGATCGAATATCCGGGTTTCGGCATCACCGACTGGTCGCCCTTCATCTCCAAGCTGAAGGCCATGAACCCGGCGCCGGACGCCATCCACATCTCCTCGGTCAATCCCGATGTCGGCGTCCTCATCCGCCAGCTTCGTGCCGCCGGCCTGAAGACCATGGTGTTCGGTTCGGACGGTTTCGACGACGTCACCCTGGCGAGCGTCGCGGGCGGTGCCGCCAATGTCGACGGCACGGTTTTCTTCGCCGCCCATGGCTACCCGACCCCCGGCGGCGCGCTCGCCAATTTCCAGGCCGAATGCGCCAAGCGCGGCTATGAGATCAACGGCGCCTTCTTCGGCCTCGGCGGCGACGTCGTGAAGCTCCTGGTCGGCGCCGCCAAGGCCGCCGGCTCGACCGATCCCAAGGCGATGCTCGAGGCGATCTATACCAAGGGCCCCTTCGAAATCGTCACCGCGCCGACGGTTTCCTACGACAACCCCTGGCATTACCCGATCAAGGAAGTGCCGGTCATGGGCTTCAAGGACGGCAAGCCGGTGCTGATCTCCGCGACCGTGCCGACCGACGTCCCCCACTTCAAGAAGTGAGGGAGCCGATGCTGGAAATCGAAGGCGCCTGCATCAACTACGGTCCGGTCAGCGCCGTCCGCAACGTCTCGGTCAAAGTCGAGCAGGGCGAGATCGTCGCCCTGCTCGGCCCGAACGGCGCCGGCAAGACGTCCCTGCTCTCGGCGGCGATGGGGTTGCGCCCGCTCGCGGCCGGTGCCGTCCGCTTCAAGGGCGAAGACCTGCGCAAGCTCGACACCGAGAGCCGCGTGCGCAAGGGCCTGACCCTGACCCCGGAAGGCCGCAAGGTCTTCTCCAACCTGACCGTGCTCGAAAACCTCGAACTCGGCGCCGCCACGCGGAAGAAGGGGGCCGAGATCCACGAGGACATGGAGATGTGCTTCGAGCTCTTTCCGATCCTCGCGGAACGGCGGCATCAGACGGGCGGCAGCCTTTCGGGCGGCGAGCAGCAGATGCTGGCGATCGCCCGCGCGCTCATGAGCCGGCCTTCGCTTCTCATGCTGGACGAGCCGTCGCTTGGTCTCGCGCCCCGCATCGTCGGCCAGATCTTCCGCCTGATCCGGGACCTGCGGGACCGCGGCCTCACCATCCTGCTGGTCGAGCAGAACGCCCACGAAGTGCTGCGCTTCGCCGACCGCGCCTATGTCCTGTCGACCGGCGAATGCCGCTATGCCGGACCTGCCGAGCGCCTCCACGACAAGGGCGCGCTGATGCAGGCCTATATCGGCGAACTCGTCGCCTGACGTCCGGAGGACCGCAATGGACTATCTGCTCGAACAGGCGCTGAACGGCTTCAGCATCGGCGCCCAATATTCCCTGCTGGCCCTCGGCCTCGCCATCGTCTTTTCGGTGATGGGCCTGGTCAACTTCGCCCATGGCGAATTCATCGGCGTCGCCGGTTACGCCATGTTCGCCATGGCGGCCATGGGCATCGACAATCCCTGGCTTCTCGTCCTCTTCGCCGTGGTGACCGTGGTCGTCGTCGCCCTCGTCCTGGAACGGGTCGCATTCCGGCCGGTACGGAATGCGCCATCGACGACCGGACTCCTCACCGCCTTCGGCGTCGGCATCGTGCTGCAGAATCTCTTCCTGCTCATGGTCTCGCCCAGGCCGAAGGCGGTCCCTGCCCTCTCCGTCCTGAACAGCACCTTCGAGGTCGGCGGCTATAATTTCACCATTCTCCAGTGCCTCGAGGTCGGCGTGACCTCGGTCGCCATCGCCGCCCTGGTCTGGTTCCTGAAGGGTACGCGCGTCGGCCTCGCCATGCGGGCGGCGGCACTCGACTTCACCACGGTCCGCCTCATGGGCATGCGGGCCAATCGGGTGATCGCCACGGCCTTCGCGATTTCCGGCCTGCTCGCCTCGATCGCGGCGATCTTCTTCATCGCCCGGCGGGGCGCGATCGACCCCTTCATGGGCCTGCTGCCTGTCCTCAAGGCCTTCGTCGCCTGCGTGCTCGGCGGCTTCGGCAGCCTGCCCGGGGCCGTGGTCGGCGGCCTGCTGCTCGGCTTCATCGAAGTGCTGCTCATCGTCCTGCTGCCGGACCGGCTGGGCGGCCTCCGCGACGCCTCCGTGTTCCTGATCGTCGGCGCCATCCTCGTATTCCGGCCCCAGGGCATCCTCGGCCGCAGCATCGAACTGGGAGACAAGACCGCATGAATACGCTCGCCTATGCCGAGGGCCGGCGCGGCCGCGCCATCGCCGTCGATCCCCGTCTCGCCGCCAACCTGCGGGGTGCCTTCTACCTGGCGGCGATCGCCGCCGCCGTCGGCCTGCTGATCATGGCGACCGGCAGCCCCTTCATCGTCCGCCTGATGGCGACGGCCTATATCAACCTGATCGTCGTCGTCGGCCTGCAGATCTTCATGGGCAATGCCAATGTCGTGAACATCGGTCATGCCGGCTTCATGGCGCTCGGCGCCTATTTCACCGCGATCTTCGCGACGCCCGTGATGATCAAGGCGACGCTGATCCCGAATGCGCCCTTCGGCATGTCCGGGGTCGAGGTCGACGCGCTCTATGCCTTCATCATCTCGGTCTGCATGACCACGGTGATCGGGCTGATCAGCGGCCTCGTCCTGGTTCGCCTGGCGGGTATCGCGGCGACCATCCTGACCATCTCGATCCTGGTCATCGTGCAGGGTGTGTTGGTCACCTGGACCGACCTGTTCCGGGGTGCCCAGGCCTTCTTCGGCATCCCCAAGGCGGTGGGCCCCGGGCTGATCATCCTGGCGGCCGTGATCGCCCTGGTCGTCGCCCGCCTGTTCAAGGGATCGCGCGCCGGCGTCCAATTGCGCGCCAGCGCCACCGATCCCCTGGCGGCGGAAGCCATGGGCGTCGACGTGAAGCGCCTGCGCCTGGTCGCCTGGGTGCTGGGCTCCGCCGTGGTGGGCTGCGCGGGCGCCCTCTATGCGCTCTATGCCGGCACCATCAATGCCCGGGCCTTCTATTTCCACACCGCCTTCCTGACCCTGGCGATGTCCATCGTCGGCGGCATGCGCTCGGTGACCGGCTCCATGGTCGGCGTCGCCCTCATCACCGTGCTGCTCGAACTCGTCCGCGTGGTCGAGGGCGGGATCACGGTGTTCGGCGTCGCCTTCCCCGAGATGCTGGGCCTCTCCGGTCTCATGCTCGGCGTCATCATCGTCACCGTCATGTGCTTCCGTCCGGACGGCTTCATGGGCGGCCACGAGATCGAGGAGGCGATCACCGCCATCCGCCAGCATCTCCGCAAGGGTAAGGCGGAGGGCTGAGATGCTGAAGGACAAGACCGCCCTGGTCACCGGGGCGGGACGCGGCATCGGCCGGGGCATCGCCAAACATCTGGCGAGCCTCGGCGCCAGGCTGGTGCTGGTGAGCCGGAGCCTCCGCGAACTCGAGACCCTGGCGGCCGAGATCGAGGCCGCGGGCGGCAGCGTCCGCTGCGTGACCGGCAGCGTCTCCGACCCCGCCTCGGTCGAAGCCGTGGTCGAGGCGGCCCATGCCGCCTTCGGCCGGCTCGACATCCTGGTCAACAACGCCGGCATCGTCGAGGAGGCCGAATTCCTCGACATCACGGTGGAGAGCTGGCAGCGGGTGATCGGCACCAATCTGACCGGCACCTTCCTGATGACGCAACGCGCGGCAAGGCGCATGAAGGACCAGGGCGGCGGCTCCATCGTCAACATCGCCTCGATCGACGCCCATGGTTACGACGGGCCGCAGGCCTCCTATGTCGCCTCCAAGGCGGGCATCGTCGGCCTGACCAAGGACGCGGCCAAGTCCCTCGCCTGCTTCGGCATCAGGGTGAACACGGTCAGCCCCGGCTGGGTGCGGACCAAGATGATCGAGGACTTCCTGAGCCCGGAACAGCTCGATTACATGCTCCACCGCTTCGAGCGCGTGCCCCTGCGCCGCCTGATCGAAGTGCCGGAAGTCGCGGCCGCGGTCGCCTTCCTGGCCTCGGACGCCGCCTCCGGCATCACGGGGATCGACATTCCGGTCGACGGCGGCACGCTCGCCACCCTCGGCGTCTACGAATCCCTGCCCGCCTGAGCGGCCCCTATGATCGAGGAACAGTGAGATGCTGGCACCATTGACCGGGCGGAGCGTCGTCGTCACCGGGGCGAGCAAGGGGATCGGCCGGGGCATCGCGCTTCGTTTCGGCGCGGTCGGGGCCAAGGTCCTCGTCGTCTCCCGCAAGATCGACGAGGCGGAAGCCGTCGCCGCGGAAATCGCTGCGGCCGGCGGCACCGCCAAGGGTTTCGCCGCCGACGTCTCCTCCGCCCCGGACATGCAGGCGATGGCCGAAGCGGCGGTCACCGCCCATGGCGGGATCGACATTCTCTGCGCCAATGCAGGCATCTTCCCGACCGTCTCCCTGGCGGACATGACCGTGGGCGACTACGCGCGGGTGATGGACACCAATGTGAAGGGGACCTTCCTGGCCGTCACCGCCTCCCTGCCGGTCATGAAGGCCAGCCGGAACGGGCGCATCGTGCTGACCTCGTCGATCACCGGGCCGATCACCGGTGTTCCCTTCATGACCGCTTACGCCGCCTCCAAGGCGGCCCAGCTCGGCTTCATGCGTGCCGCCGCCCTCGAACTGGCGCCCTGGCGGATCACGGTGAACGCCGTCCTGCCCGGTAATATCGCCACCGAAGGACTGGCCGGCCTCGGCCCCGAGCACGTGAAACAGATGGAGGCTTCGGTGCCGCTCCGCCGGTTGGGCAGCGTCCTCGACATCGCCAATGCCGCCCTCTTCCTGGCCTCCGACGAAGCCGCCTATATCACCGCCCAGTCGATCGTGGTCGACGGCGGCCAGATCCTGCCCGAAGGCGGCCTGATGGCCCCCGAACTGAACCCGCCGGCCGCCTGAACGGCGGACGGCGTCCGCGCCAGGGACGGCTGGCCCCTTATCCTTTGAGCGATTTGGTGGGCCCGGCAGGACTCGAACCTGCAACCAGACCGTTATGAGCGGCCGGCTCTAACCATTGAGCTACAGGCCCCACCGGAAGACACCCCGCGGTGCGGGGCGTCACAATTAACAGGCGAGGCCGCCTGTGCCAACTATTCGACGCGGGAGAATTCGCCACTCGTCTTGTCCAGCCATTCGAGCCGGCCGTCGAAGACGCGGAAGCGGGCGCCTTCCAGCGTGAGATGGCCGGCCGCCACGGCCTGGGCCACGAAGGGGAAGGTCATCAGGCGGTCGAGGGAGAGGCGGATCGATTCGAATTCGAGGCGATCGCGGGACACCGGGTCTTCAGGATCGAGATGTTCCAGCCGCGCCTTGGCCGGCTCGATCAACCCGATCCATTTGCCGAGATATTCGGAATCGCCCAGCGGGTCGCCGATCAGCGACGCCTTGATGCCCCCGCAATCACCGTGGCCGAGCACCAGGATCATGTCGACCTTGAGCACCCGGACGGCGAATTCGAGCGCCGCCGAGGTACCGTGCTGGCCCTCGCCCTGCTCGCGCGGCGGCACCAGGTTGGCGACGTTGCGCACGACGAAGATCTCGCCCGGCTGGGCGTCGAAGATCACCGCCGGGTCCACCCGGCTGTCCGAACAGGCGATCACCAGGGTGGGCGGCTTCTGCCCGTGGCGCGACAATTCGCGGTAGATGTCCCGATATTCCGGCCAGTGGCCGGCACGAAACCGCCTGTAGCCGTCGATCAACTGCCGCACTGCGCCTCCTTGCCGGATCCCCCGGCTATTCCCGCCGGGACGATGCCGCGATGCAGCACGCCTGTCTACTGTCGTTTGATCGAAGATGAACCGGACGGTCGCCCCTTGAGGGGCAACCGTCCAGGTTGCAAGGATCAGTTGTCGAGGAAGCTGCGCAGCTTGCGGCTGCGGCTCGGGTGCTTCAGCTTGCGCAGCGCCTTGGCTTCGATCTGGCGGATGCGCTCGCGCGTGACAGAGAACTGTTGGCCGACTTCTTCGAGCGTGTGGTCGGTGTTCATGCCGATGCCGAAGCGCATACGCAGCACGCGCTCCTCGCGGGGGGTCAGGCTGGCGAGAACCCGCGTGGTGGTTTCCCGCAGGTTCGACTGGATCGCGGCGTCGAGCGGCAGGACCGCGTTCTTGTCCTCGATGAAATCGCCGAGATGGCTGTCTTCCTCGTCGCCGATCGGGGTTTCGAGGGAGATCGGCTCCTTGGCGATCTTCAGGACCTTGCGCACCTTCTCGAGCGGCATGCCGAGCTTTTCCGCCAGTTCCTCCGGCGTCGGCTCGCGCCCGATCTCATGCAGCATCTGGCGCGACGTGCGCACCAGCTTGTTGATCGTCTCGATCATGTGCACGGGAATGCGGATGGTGCGGGCCTGGTCGGCGATCGAGCGGGTGATCGCCTGGCGGATCCACCAGGTGGCATAGGTCGAGAACTTGTAGCCGCGACGGTATTCGAACTTATCGACCGCCTTCATCAGGCCGATGTTGCCCTCCTGGATCAGGTCCAGGAACTGCAGGCCGCGGTTCGTATATTTCTTGGCGATCGAGATCACCAGGCGGAGGTTGGCCTCGACCATTTCCTTCTTGGCCTGGCGGGCCTCACGCTCGCCCTTCTGGACCGTCGTCACGATGCGGCGGAACTCGGGGATGGTCAGGCCGGCTTCGGTCGCCGTGCCGGCGATCTGGCCGCGCAGCTTGTCGATCTCTTCCGCCTGCTCGCGGGCAAAGTCCTTCCAGCCCCGGCCCGGCAGACTGCCGACCTTTTCGAGCCAGTTGGGTGCCAGCTCGTGGGTGATGTAATGTTCGAGGAAGCTCTCGCGGCTGACCTTGTGCTTCTCGGCGAGGCGCAGCAGCCGGCCTTCGAGGCCGATCAGACGGCGGTTCATGCCGTAGAGTTGGTCGACCAGCGCCTCGATCCGCCCGTTGTTCAGGTGGACCGACTTCATCAGCTCGACCAGTTCGGCCTTCAGCTTCTGGAAGCGCTTCTCGGCGGTGGCCTGGGGTTCTTCGCCGTCGCGCATGGCCGCGACCAGGCGGCTTTCCTGCAGCTTGGCGTATTTCTTGTGGGCGGTGGCGATCTTGTCGAAGATCTCCAGCACCACGGGCTGCAGCGCCTGTTCCATGGCGGCGAGGGAGATGCCGCCGTCGTCCTCGTCCTCGTCCTCGACGGCGCCCAGGACCTCGGCTTCGGCCTCTTCGGCCACGGCCGGCTCGGTGCCTTCGACGGCGCCGAGTTCGTCAGCACCGCCATTGCCCTCGCCCGGGCCGGCGCCGTAAGTGGCGTCGAGGTCGATCACGTCGCGCAGCAGGACCTTGCCGGCCAGCAGCTCGTCGCGCCAGCCGATCATGGCCTGGAAGGTCAGCGGGCTTTCGCACAGCCCGTCGATCATGGTCTCGCGGCCGGCCTCGATCCGCTTGGCGATGGCGATTTCGCCTTCGCGCGAGAGCAGTTCGACCGAGCCCATCTCGCGCAGATACATGCGCACGGGGTCGTCGGTGCGGTCCAGCTCCTCGGCGCCCGAGGTCTGGAAGCCGGGGCCTTCCTCCTCGTCTTCCTTGGCGCCGGCGCGCTCGGCGTCCTCGTTCTCTTCGCCGTCGATGACGTTGATGCCCATCTCGGAGAGCATCGCCATGATGTCTTCGATCTGTTCAGACGACACCTGCTCCTGCGGCAGGACGGCGTTGATCTCGTCATAGGTGACGTAACCGCGCTCCTTGGCGCGGGCGATCATCCGCTTAACGGCTTGGCCCGTGGTATCGAGCAGCGGGCCGTCCGCGGTTTCCTCGCGGGCTTCCTCGTTGTTAGAAGCCTCAGCGTTCTTGCTTGCCATGCTCAGCCCCTTGGGATACGCGCCGCCACCCGCGGGCAGTCCCGCAACGTCATGTCATGCCGAAAACCCGCCATCCTGCCCGGTCTCACCGACCTGGGACACGATGCGGGTCAATTCTCGTCCAATCGCCTGGATGCGCCGCAGGCCGGCTTCCGTCGGCGAAGCTTCGTAACTCGCCTGTGCTTCGTTCAGCTCCGCCGTCAAATCCGTCTGCCTGCGGTGCAGGGCCAAAACGTGCCGCCAACCCTCTTCGACCTGGTCGATGGCCTCCCCTTCGCGGGCCATGCCGTGCAGCCGCAGGAAGGGATCATCTTCGAGGTGGGCAATCGTCTCGGCCAATCCCGCATCCGCTAAGTGGCCTTTGACCTGCTCACTGTCAAGGCCCGGCACATCAAAAGACATGCTTAAAAGGGCGGATCGCAGCCTGTCAAGCGACTCGGACAGGAAATGGAGCTGCCCCAGCTCCTCGGCCACCTTGGGCAGGAGGCTCGGATGCTGGACGACGGTCAGCAGCAGCAACCCCTCGGAACGGGCCGCCCCGGCGTTCTGGCCTTGCGCCAGCCGGCTGGAGCGGAGCGTCCGCCCCGCCCCGGCCTTCACCGGCGGGCCGCCGAAGCCGGGCCGCCAGGGCGCCCTCGGCCCCCGTGGCGGTGCGGCCGGCCGCTGGGGCCGGAGGCTGTCCATCAGGTTGCGCACCCGGCCGCGCAATTCTTCGCGGTAATGGGCCTGGATGCGGGCGTCGCCGATCTCGCGCACGACCTGGCCGACGCGGGCTTCGAAGGCAGCGCGGCGTTCGGGCGTGGCGAGGTCTGCGGCCGCCACTTCCCGCGCCCAGAGGAACTCAACCAAGGGGATCGCCTTGTCGAGCTGTGCCTTCATCGCGGCCGGGCCGTCGCGGCGGATCAACTCGTCGGGGTCGAGCTTGTCGGGCAGGGTGAGGAAGCGGAGCGAATGGCCGGGTTTCAGCATCGGCAGCGCCCGGTCGAGCGCCCGGCTGGCCGCCCGCTGGCCCGCATTGTCGCCGTCGAAACAGAGGACCGGCTCCGGCGCCAGGCGCCACAGGGCTTCGATCTGCGCTTCGGTCAGGGCGGTGCCCAGGGGGGCGACGGCTTCCGCGATGCCCGCCTGATCGAGGGCGATCACGTCCATATAGCCTTCGCAGACGACGACGCGGCCCGCCTTGTGCGCCGCCTCGCGCGCCAGGCTCAGGTTGAACAGGGTCTCGCCCTTGTGGAAGAGCGGCGTGTCCGGCGAGTTCAGATATTTCGGCTCGCCGTCGCCCATGGTGCGGGCGCCGAAGGCGATGACCTTGCCGCGCGGGTCGCGAATCGGAAAGGTCACCCGGTCGCGGAAATAGTCGTAAGGGCTCCGCCCGTCATCCGGCCGGCGGATCAGGCCCGCCTCGACCAGCAGGTCCGGCGGAAAGCCGCGGGCGACCAGCGCATCCATCATCTGGGTGTGGCCGCCGGGGGCATAGCCCAGGCGGTGGCGGGCAATCGTTGCGGCACTCAGGCCGCGGCGTTCGAAATAGGCGCGCCCCCCCGCCCCGGCGGCGGTCTTGAGCTGGGCCTCGTACCAGGCGCAGGCGGTTTCCAATGCCTCGTGCAGGCCCTGGCGCTTCTCCGCCTGCTGCTTGGCTTCGGGATTGGGCGCCGGCAGGGCGACGCCGGCTTCCGCCGCCAGCTTTTCCAGTGCTTCGCGGAAGCCCAGATTCTCCGTCTTCTGGACGAAGGTGAAAATGTCGCCCTTCTCGCCGCAGCCGAAGCAGTAATAGGCCCCGCGATCGTCCATCACGTGGAAGGACGGCGTCTTCTCACCGTGGAAGGGGCAGAGGGCCATGAAATCGCCCCGCCCCTTGCGCATGATCTTGGTGCGCCGGCCCACGATGGTGGACAGGAGAAGGCGGGACTTGATCTCGTCTGTGACGTCGTCGGCCATCGGTACTCGGCTGGTGATAGGCCGACGATCTAACCCCGGCGCTCGACCCGGGACAAGCTCAGTGCGTCGGACTGGCCACGACCTCGACAGTGACGTCGATCTGTCGGCCCACCCATTCCGCCTTGGGGTCGGACTGCGCCCC
Source organism: Zavarzinia sp. (assembly GCF_041650655.1). Classification (GTDB taxonomy): domain Bacteria; phylum Pseudomonadota; class Alphaproteobacteria; order Zavarziniales; family Zavarziniaceae; genus Zavarzinia. The sequence continues at coordinate 32,949 of NZ_JBAZKR010000005.1, read as the reverse complement.
CATGCCGAACGCCAGGCGATCGAGATGCAGGCTCGCCTTGGCGGTGACCGGGGGCTTGGCGAAGTCGGTCAGGGTGAAGGGAAGGCTCACCTCGCGGCTCTGGCCCCGAATCGTCAGCGTGCCGGTCGCGACGTAGCCACCGCCCTCACCCGCCGCGATCTTGCTCGAGGTGAAGCTGGCGCTCGGGAAATCCTTCACGTCGAACCAGTCGGGCTGCGGCAGCGTGCCGTCGCGAAGGGCGTCGCCGGTGGCGGCGGAACCCGTGTCGAAGCTGACGGCGAGATGGCTCGCCCCGAGATCGGCGGGATCGAAGACGATTTCCGCCTGCCAGGCGCCGAATTTGCCGGTGAAGACTTCCCCCGCATGGGTGCCGGAAAAGCCGACCGTGCTCTTGCCGTAGTCGACCGCATAGGTGGCGGCAGCGGCCGGCGCGGCGAGGCCGAGCAGAAGGCCGAAGCCGGCGGCGAATCGGATCATCATCTTTCCTGTCCCCTGCCCCACCACATGCGGGCGAGAATATTCTCCCGGTCGACGACCAGGTGCTTCGCGACCGCGGCGACATGGACCGCGATCAGGCCGGCAAAACCCAGCGTCAGCCAGAAATGCACCGACTTCGCCGCCCCCTCGACTCCGGCATCGGGGCCGAGGCCCGGCAGATGGGGCCATTGGAACCAACCGAAGACGATGGTCGGGATGCCGATCACATTGGCCGAGACCATGACCCAGCCGCTGAGCGGCACCGCCAGCATGAAGAAATAGAGGGCGAGATGCCCCGCCCTGGCCGCCACCGCCTCCAGCCCGGCGATCGAAGCCGGCAAGGCCGGCGGCCGCACCAGCAGGCGAAGCCCGAGGCGCAGCAAGGCCGCGAGCAGCAGGAGGACGCCCAGCGACTTGTGCCACTGGTACATCTTGAATTTCAGCGCGGGCGCCAGATCGCCGAAGACCATGGCGGTGCCGGACGCCAGCATCAGCAGGAAGGCCGCCGCCATCACCCAATGCAGGACGATGGCGGGGCTGTGATAGCGCCCGGCCGGCACGGCCATCTCAGGGCGCCCCATCTCAGGGCGCCTTAGGGAATTCGCCTTCGATGAAGACCTGTACGTCGTCGCCGATCGCCGGCACGAAGGTGCTCAGGCCCCAATCGGAGCGCTTCAAGGTACCGATCGCGGAAAAGCCCATCTCGGGGAAGCCCGCCATCGGGTGCTTGGCATAGGCGCCGTTGAAGGTGACGTCGAGCACCACGGGCTTGGTCACGCCCAGCATGGTGAGGTCGCCGGTCATGCGTCCCTGGTTCTCGCCCGTCACCTCGATTTTGGTCGAGACGAAGGTGACGGCCGGAAATTTGCCGGCATTGAACCATTTCTCGCCGGTCGAGAGTTCCTTGTCGAAATCGATCTTGTCGGGATTCGGGAAGGCGGTGTGGATCGAGGTCGGATCGACGCTCGCGGTCACCTTGCTCTTCTCGATGTTCTTGGGATCGAACTCGATCTTGGCATCGAACCGTTCGAAACGGGCCGTATAGTTCGACAGGCCGAAGTGATTGACCTTGAAGGTCAGGCTGCCGTGGCTGAGGTCCAGGACATAGGTCCCGGCCGGCATTGCCGCGGCCGGCGTCGTGGCCTGGGCGAAGGCGGTGGCGCCCAGGGGCGCTGCGGCCAGGACGGCGGCCAGAATGACGGCAGGTTTCATCGGCGATCCCCTCGAAGCACGGTTCACCCGAGGCTGCGCCCGGCTCCCTCCCGGAAAAACCGCGAGATGGTGAAGGGTTCGTTTCGCCGACGTGAACAATCGCCGATGGAACACATCAATGTGTCTAAATCTTGGCGTAATTGCCGGGCGGCCAGTGGAAATGCCGCCCGGCGGAATCGTCAGCCGAGGGCGGCCTTCACCAGGGGGCTCGCCTTGGCGAAATCCATCACGCCGCCGTGGCGCTCGCGCAGCGCCGCCATGACCTTGCCCATGTCCTTCATGCCGGCGGCGCCGATCTCGGCCACCACGGCGGCGATCGCGGCCTTGGTCTCGGCCTCGTCCATCTGCTTCGGCAGGAAGGCTTCGATCACGCCGATCTCGGCCTGTTCCTTGGCCGCCAGTTCCGGCCGCCCGCCCTTTTCATAGGCTTCGATCGAATCGCGTCGCTGCTTGATCAGTTTCTGCAGTACGTTGACGATATCGGCCTCGCCGACGCCGGCATCCGGCCCGTCGGTACGGGCGGCGATGTCACGGTCCTTGATGGCGGCCAGGATCATGCGGATCGTGGTGACCCGCGGCATGTCCTTGGCCCGCATGGCTTCTTTCAGCGCTTCGTTCAGGCGATCGCGCAACATCCTTACGTCCTCCAGTTCCCAAGGCCCGGCACATTAGCGTGTCTGTCATGCAGTGACCATAAGCCGTTGACGAAAATAGCGAATTCAAAAACCGCGCATGACTTGACGGCGCCGGGCCGCGCCATTAAGGTCCGCCAAATTTGACCGGCGGGCACCCCCCGCCGCGGAGTTTCCCGATGTCGACGACGCCAGACACCATGCCCCCGCAGCCAGAGCGGGGCGGCATTCCTGACGACGCGCGCCTGACGACCGACCAGGTCGCCGGCGCCAAACCGACCGGCGTTCTCGTGCTGGCCGATGGTTCGGTCCTCTGGGGCCGAGGCCTGGGTGCCACCGGTGACGCTGTCGGCGAGGTATGCTTCAACACATCGATGACCGGCTACCAGGAGATCCTGACCGATCCTTCCTATGCCGGACAGATCATCACCTTCACCTTCCCCCATATCGGCAATGTGGGCACCAATTTCGAGGATATCGAGTCGGTCGGCAATGCCGCCCGCGGCCTCGTGCTCCGTGCCGACATCACCGAGCCGAGCAACTGGCGTGCCGCGAGCCACCTCGACGGCTGGCTGCTGCGCCGCGGCCTCATGGGCCTCGCCGGGGTCGACACCCGCCGCCTGACCCGGCTGATCCGGGCCGGCGTGCCGAACGGCGTGATCGCCCATGCCCCCGACGGCAAGTTCGACCTCGACGCCCTGAAGGCCAAGGCGAAAGGCTTCCCCGGCCTCGAAGGGCTCGACCTCGCCAAGGACGTGTTCTGCCGCCAGTCCTACGAGTGGGACGAGACGCTGTGGAGCCTCGGCAAGGGCTATGGCCGGCAAGTGGCGCCGCAATTCCACATCGTGGCGATCGACTACGGCGTGAAACGGAACATCCTGCGCTGCCTCGCCGCGACCGGTGCCCGCGTCACCGTGGTCCCCGGCGACACCTCGGCCGAGGCGATCCTGAAGCTCGCCCCCGACGGCGTCTTCCTGTCGAACGGCCCGGGCGATCCGGCGGCGACCGGCGAATATGCCGTTCCCGTGATCCGCAAGCTGATCGATACCGGCAAGCCGGTGTTCGGCATCTGCCTGGGTCACCAGATGCTGGCCCTGGCGCTGGGCGCCAAGACCACCAAGATGAAGCAGGGCCACCGCGGTGCCAATCACCCGGTGAAGGACCTGACCACCGGCAAGGTCGAAATCACCAGCCAGAACCACGGCTTCGTCGTGCTGCCCGAAACCCTGCCGAACAACGCGGAACAGACCCATGTCTCGCTCTTCGACGGCACCAACGAAGGCCTGCGAATGCTCGATCGCCCGGTGTTCTCCGTCCAGTACCACCCCGAGGCCTCGCCCGGGCCGGAGGACAGCCACTATCTGTTCGACCGGTTCATCGACCTGGTGAAGTCCCATGCCTAAGCGCACCGACATTTCCTCGATCATGATCATCGGCGCCGGCCCGATCGTGATCGGCCAGGCCTGCGAGTTCGACTATTCGGGCACCCAGGCCTGCAAGGCGCTGAAGGACGAGGGTTACCGGGTCGTCCTGGTGAACTCGAACCCGGCCACCATCATGACCGACCCCGGGCTCGCCGACGCCACCTATGTCGAGCCGATCACGCCCGAGATCGTCGCCAAGATCATCGAGAAGGAACGGCCCGACGCCCTGCTGCCCACCATGGGCGGGCAGACCGCGCTGAATACCGCGATGGCCCTGGCCGACGACGGCACCCTGGCGAAATATGGCGTCGAGCTGATCGGCGCCAACCGCGAAGCGATCGAAAAGGCCGAGGACCGCCTGCGCTTCCGCGAGGCCATGGACAAGCTGGGCCTCGAGAGCCCGAAGTCCCGCGTCGCCCATTCGATGCCGGAGGCGATGGAAGCCTTCGCCGAGATCGGCCTGCCGGCCGTGATCCGGCCGAGCTTCACGCTGGGCGGCACCGGCGGCGGCATCGCCTATACGCGCGAGGAATTCGAGCGGATCGTGACCTCCGGTCTCGACGCATCGCCCACCACCGAAGTGCTGATCGAAGAATCGGTCGCCGGCTGGAAGGAATATGAGATGGAGGTCGTCCGCGACAAGGCGGACAATGCCATCATCATCTGCTCGATCGAGAACATCGACCCGATGGGCATCCATACGGGCGATTCGATCACGGTCGCGCCTGCGCTGACGCTGACCGACAAAGAATATCAGATCATGCGCAACGCCTCGATCGCGGTGCTGCGCGAAATCGGGGTGGAGACCGGCGGCTCCAACGTGCAGTTCGCGATCAGCCCCGAAAACGGCCGCATGGTCGTGATCGAGATGAATCCGCGCGTCTCGCGTTCTTCCGCCCTGGCATCGAAGGCGACCGGTTTCCCGATCGCCAAGGTCGCCGCTAAGCTCGCCATCGGTTACACGCTGGACGAGCTGATGAACGATATCACCGGGGTTACCCCGGCATCGTTCGAGCCGACCATCGACTACGTCGTCACCAAGATCCCCCGCTTCACCTTCGAGAAGTTCAAGGGCGCCGAGGCGCTGCTCACGACCGCGATGAAGTCGGTCGGCGAAGTGATGGCGATCGGCCGGACCTTCCAGGAATCGGTGCAGAAGGCGCTCCGCTCGATGGAGACCGGGCTGTCGGGCTTCGATCCGGTGGCCCGCCTGCACGGCGACCGCGACCTGATCGAGGTCGAACTGGGCAAGCCGGTGCCCGACCGCCTGGTCGTGGTGGCCGACGGCTTCCGCGCCGGCCTCACGGTCGAGGAAATCGCCGAGATCACCAAGATGGACCCCTGGTTCCTGCGCCAGGTCGAAGAGATCGTGATCGAGGAACGGCGCGTCACGGACGGCGGCCTGCCGAAGACCGCGGCCGGCTGGCGCCGCCTGAAGGCCATGGGCTTTTCCGACAAACGCCTGGCCGCCCTCGGCAGCACGACCGAAAAGGCGGTGCGCGCCGCGCGCCAGGCCGCCGGCGTGCGCCCGGTGTTCAAGCGGATCGACACCTGTGCGGCCGAATTCGACAGCCGCACGCCCTATATGTATTCGACCTATGAATCGGCCGAATTCGGCGCCCCCGAATGCGAGGCGCAGCCGACAGACGCCAAGAAGGTCGTCATCCTGGGCGGCGGGCCGAACCGCATCGGCCAGGGCATCGAGTTCGACTATTGCTGCGTCCATGCCTGCTACGCGCTGACCGAGGCGGGCTATGAGACCATCATGGTCAACTGCAACCCGGAGACCGTGTCGACCGACTACGACACGTCGGACCGCCTCTATTTCGAGCCGCTGACCGCCGAAGACGTGCTCGAACTGATCGAGACGGAAAAGCAGAACGGCACCCTGCACGGCGTCATCGTGCAGTTCGGCGGCCAGACGCCGCTGAAGCTCTCCAAGGCGCTGGAAGAGGCCGGCGTGCCGATCCTCGGCACTTCGCCCGATGCGATCGACATGGCCGAGGACCGCGAGCGTTTCCAGGTCCTGCTCCAGGATCTGGGCCTGCGCCAGCCGAACAACGGCATCGCCACCTCGATCGAGGAAGCCCGTGCCGTGGTCGAGCGGATCGGCTTCCCCGTCGTCATCCGTCCGTCCTATGTGCTGGGCGGCCGGGCGATGGAGATCGTGCGGGACATCCCGGGTCTCAACCGCTACATGACCGAGGCCGTGGTGGTCTCGGGCGACAATCCGGTGCTGATCGACGGCTACCTGAACAAGGCGACCGAGGTCGACGTCGACGCCCTGGCAGACGGCGAGACCGTCTATGTCGCCGGCATCATGGAGCATATCGAAGAGGCCGGTATCCATTCGGGCGACAGCGCCTGCTCCCTGCCGCCCTACTCGCTCTCGGAAGCCACCATCGCCGAGCTCCGCCGCCAGACCGAGGTGATGGCCAAGGCGCTCGGCGTCGTCGGCCTGATGAACGTACAGTTCGCCATCCAGGGCGAGGACATCTATGTCCTCGAGGTGAACCCCCGCGCCTCGCGCACCGTGCCCTTCGTCGCCAAGGCGGTCGGCGTGGCCGTGGCCAAGATCGCCGCCCGCGTCATGGCGGGCGAGAAGCTGGCGAGCTTCGGCCTCAAATGGAAGAAGCTCGACCATGTCGCGGTGAAGGAATCGGTCTTCCCCTTCGCCCGTTTCCCCGGCGTCGACATCCTGCTCGGCCCCGAGATGAAATCGACCGGCGAGGTGATGGGCCTCGATCGCACCTTCGAACTGGCCTTCGCCAAGTCGCAGCTCGCCTCGGGCACGCGGCTGCCGCAGGCGGGCCAGGTCTTCATCTCGGTCCGCAATGCCGACAAGGACGCCCTGCTGGAGCCGGCGCGGGAACTGGTCGCTCTCGGCTTCGAGATCGTCGCGACGCGCGGCACCGCCGGCTTCCTCGAAGAGAACGGCGTGCCGGCGAAACGCGTGAACAAGGTCCTCGAAGGCCGGCCGCATATCGTCGACGCCATGAAGAACGGCGAGATCGCCCTCATGTTCAACACGACCGAGGGTTCGAAGTCGATCGCCGATTCCTTCGAGATCCGGCGTTCGGCGCTGACTTTGAAGATTCCCTACTACACGACCACGGCGGGCGCCGAGGCGGCGGTCAAGGCGATCGCGGCACTTCGCCTCGGGCAGCTTGAAGTCGCCCCGCTGCAATCCTACACTTGAAGTTCACCTGTGCCCGACCGGCCGAACCGCCGGTCGGGCACAGGCAACTCTGGCCCGGCCGAAGACGCCGGTGACCGGAGATGTTTGGGCAGCCTATTGGTGGAACGAGGGGCGATGGAAAAAGTGCCCATGACGGCGGGGGGTTACGAAGCCCTGGAAGCCGAATTGAAGCGGTTGAAGACGGTGGATCGCCCTTCGGTGATCCAGGCCATTTCGGCCGCGCGCGAGCATGGCGACCTGTCGGAAAACGCCGAATATCACGCTGCCAAGGAACGGCAGAGTTTCATCGAAACCCGTGTGATCGAGCTCGAGGACAAGATCTCCCGCGCCCAGGTGATCGATGTCTCGAAGCTCTCCGGCACCGTGATCAAATTCGGCGCGACCATCACCCTGGTCGATACCGACACCGAAGAGGAACAGGTGTTCCAGATCGTCGGCGTCGACGAGGCCGACGTGAAGGCCGGCCGCCTCTCCGTCTCTTCGCCCGTGGCCCGCGCCCTGATCGGCAAGACCGTGGGCGACGAGATCGAAGTGACCACGCCCGGCGGCCATAAGTCCTACGAAATCCTCAAAGTCTCTTTCCGCTGACGGCCGCGGGCACGGTCGCCGGGTGTTCGAAGACTTGGCGACCGGAAGGCCGCACCAATGGTGCGGCCGAGGCGAGAATCCCCTGACCGGCGGGCAAGGCCGCACGGCGGTGATTCCGCCGTGGCGGAGCTCAAACCAATAATCCGTATTGAATGCCGCGCGGGGGTTGCAGCAGAGCCCCTTGCCGCCGCTGGCGCGACGGCAAATGCGTCCCGAGCTCGTCCGAGCCCGATCCGGACGCCATGCGCGTCATGCCGGGCACGGGGCGCCAGGCATGACGCGACGAAGGCGGCTTACGCCTTCAGGATCGAACGGCCGGCGTAGCGGGCGATCGAGCCGAGCTCTTCCTCGATGCGGATGAGCTGGTTGTACTTGGCCGTGCGGTCGGAACGGGCCAGCGAGCCGGTCTTGATCTGGCCGCAGTTGGTGGCCACGGCGAGGTCGGCGATGGTCGAATCCTCGGTCTCGCCCGAGCGATGCGACATCACCGCCTTGTAGCCGGCGCGATGGGCCATATCGACGGCTTCCAGCGTCTCGGAGAGCGTGCCGATCTGGTTGACCTTGACCAGGATCGCATTGGCGTAACCGCCCTTGATGCCGTCGGCCAGGCGCTTCGGGTTGGTGACGAAGAGATCGTCGCCGACGAGCTGCACCTTCTTGCCGATCGCATCGGTCAGCAGCTTCCAGCCGGCCCAATCGTCCTCGGCCATGCCGTCTTCGATCGAGACGATCGGATAGGCCTCGACCAGGCCCTTCCAGTAGTCGACCAGACCGGCCGATTCGAGGACCTTGCCCTCGCCCGCCAGGTGGTACTTGCCGTCCTTGAAGAATTCGGTCGAAGCGGCGTCGAGCGCCAGGGTGACGTCCACACCCGGCTTGTAGCCGGCCTTCTCGACCGCCTTCATGATGAAGTCCAGGGCGGCACGGGTGCCGTTCAGGTTGGGCGCGAAGCCGCCCTCGTCGCCCACGTTGGTCGAGTGGCCGGCGGCCTTCAGCTCGGCCTTCAGGCGGTGGAAGATCTCGGAGCCCATGCGCACGGCGTCGGCCACGGTTTCCGCGGCCACCGGCTGGATCATGAATTCCTGGATGTCGATCGGATTGTCGGCATGGGCGCCGCCGTTGACGATGTTCATCATCGGCACGGGCAGCACGCGCGCGGTCGGGCCGCCGATATAGCGATAGAGCGGCACGCCCTGCTCTTCCGCCGCCGCCTTGGCCACCGCCATGGAGACGCCGAGGATGGCATTGGCGCCGAGGCGGGCCTTGTTCGGGGTGCCGTCCAGCTCGATCATCTGGGCGTCGAGGGCGAGCTGGTCTTCCGCGTCCTGGCCGACCAGGGCGTCGAAGATCTCGGTGTTCACAGCTTCGACCGCCTGTTGCACGCCCTTGCCGCCGTAGCGGGTACCGCCGTCGCGCTTTTCATTCGCCTCATGGGCGCCGGTCGAGGCGCCCGAGGGCACGGCGGCGCGGCCGAAGGCGCCGGATTCGAGGACCACGTCCACTTCGACGGTCGGATTGCCGCGGCTGTCCAGGATCTCGCGGGCGTGGATGTCGACGATGCCGGTCATTATCAATTCCTCGAAGTCAGTTCTGCTGCTTGGCGTAATAGGCCTTGGTGAGGCGGTCGATATCGACGAGGCCGGCCAGGATGCCCTCGATCTTGTCGACCGGGACCATGTTCGGCCCATCGGAAGGGGCCGTGTCCGGCTTCTCGTGCGTCTCCATGAAGACGGCGCCGACGCCGACCGCGAGGGCAGCCCGGGCCAGCGGCTCGACGAAGCGACGGTCGCCACCCGAGGTGGTGCCCTGGCCGCCCGGCTGCTGCACCGAATGGGTGGCGTCGAACACCACGGGGCAGCCCGTCTCGGCCATGATCGGCAGCGAGCGCATGTCCGAGACCAGCGTGTTGTAGCCGAAGGAGGCGCCACGCTCGCAGACCATCACGCTCTTGTTGCCGGTCGATTCGATCTTGGCGACCACGTTCTTCATGTCCCAGGGGGCGAGGAACTGGCCCTTCTTCACGTTGATCGCCTTGCCGGTCTCGCCGGCGGCGAGCAACAGGTCCGTCTGCCGGCACAGGAAGGCCGGGATCTGCAGGACGTCGACCACTTCGGCGACGGGCTTGCACTGTTCGGCGGTGTGCACGTCCGTGATCACCGGGAGGTCCAGCGTCGCCTTGATCTCGGCGAAGATCTCCATCGCCGTTTCGAGACCGATGCCGCGGTTCGACTTGACCGAGGTCCGGTTCGCTTTGTCGAAGCTCGACTTGTAGATGAGCCCGATACCAAGCCTTCCGCAGATCTCCTTGAGGCGCGAGGCCATGGCGAGGGCGTGATCCCGCCCCTCCATGGCGCAGGGGCCGGCGATCAGCGTGAAGGGCAGGTCGTTGCCGATGGTCAGCTTGCCGACGGAAACGTGGCGCGGCTCGGTCATCTGCCTTCTCCTTTTTGGCTCAGACCAGGCGGGACTGGTCAACGGCAGCCTTGATGAAACTGGCGAACAGGGGATGCGGATCGAAGGGTTTCGACTTCAGCTCAGGATGGAACTGTACGCCGACGAACCACGGATGATCCGGAATTTCGACGATCTCGGGCAGTTGGCCGTCCGGCGACATGCCGGAGAATAGCAGGCCACATTTCTCCAGCGCCGGAACATAGTTGATGTTCACTTCGTAGCGGTGGCGGTGACGTTCGCTGATCGCCGTGGTGCCATAGATCGCGGCGACCTTGGAGCCGGGCTTCAAGGCCGCGTCATAGGCGCCGAGGCGCATAGTGCCGCCGAGATCGCCACCGGCCGCCCGGGTTTCACGGTCGTTGCCGCGCACCCACTCGGTCATCAGGCCGACCACCGCCTCGTCGCAGGGGCCGAATTCGGTCGAGGAAGCGTGCCTGTAGCCGGCCAGGTTGCGCGCCGCCTCGATCACCGCGATCTGCATGCCGAAGCAGATGCCGAAATAGGGCACCTTGTGATTGCGGGCGAAATTGGCCGCCGCGATCTTGCCCTCGACGCCGCGGTAGCCGAAGCCGCCGGGCACCAGGATGCCGTCCACCTCTTCGAGATGGGCGACCGCGTCTTCCTTCTCGAAGGTCTCCGACTCGATCCACTCGAGGTTGACCTTCACATTGTTGGCGATGCCGCCGTGATAGAGGGCTTCGGCCAGCGACTTGTAGGCGTCCTTCAGCCCCGTGTATTTGCCGACGATGGCGATCGTGACTTCGCCCTGCGGCTTGGTCCAACGGCGATGAATCTCGTGCCAGCGCTCCAGGCTCGGGGCCGGCGCGCTCAGGCCGAAGGCTTCGAGGATGCGGTCGTCGAATTTCTCGGCGTGATAGGAGATCGGCACTTCGTAGATCGAGCCGACGTCGAGCGCCTGGATCACGTTTTCCGGCCGGACGTTGCAGAACAGCGCGATCTTCTTCCGCTCGCCCTCCGGCACTTCGCGGTCGCAGCGGCAGAGAATGATGTTCGGCTGAATGCCGATCGAGCGCAGTTCCTTGACCGAATGCTGGGTCGGCTTGGTCTTCAGTTCGCCGGCCGAGGGGATATAGGGCACCAGGGTCAGGTGGACATAGACCGCGTGCTGCGGCGGCAGGTCGTTGCCGAGCTGGCGGATCGCTTCGAGGAACGGCAGGCTCTCGATGTCGCCCACGGTGCCGCCGATCTCGACCAGGACGAAGTCCGTATCGTCCGTATCGGCCAGGACGAATTCCTTGATCGCGTCGGTGACATGGGGAATCACCTGCACGGTGCCGCCCAGATAGTCGCCCCGGCGCTCCTTGGTCAGGATCGTCTGATAGATGCGGCCGGTCGTGACATTGTCCGACTTCCGCGACGGCACGCCTGTGAAGCGTTCGTAATGGCCGAGGTCGAGGTCGGTTTCCGCCCCGTCGTCGGTGACATAGACCTCACCGTGCTGATAGGGGCTCATGGTCCCCGGATCGACGTTGAGATAGGGGTCGAGCTTCCTCAAACGGACGGAAAAGCCGCGGGCCTGCAGCAGGGCACCCAGTGCCGCCGAGGCCAGACCTTTGCCGAGCGAGGAGACCACGCCGCCGGTGATGAAGATGAACCGCGCCATGGGCGAACAACATACCAAAAGGCGCCGTCGTTACTCAACGACGGCGCGTTGAACCAAGGGTTTCCGTCAGTTTGCCGGCGCCGGTGCGGGCGCGCTGGGGGCTGCTGCCGGTGCGGGGGCCGAATCGGTCGCCGGGACGGGTGCCGCCGGCGCGGTCGAAGCGGGCGCCGGCGCCGCGGTCGAGCCGTTCGGAACGGCGGGTGCCGCGGGCTCGCTCGGCACGATGGTCGGGGCCTGCTGCTGCTCGATCCGGTCGACGATCGAACCACTGTCGCCGTGATGGGCGAAGAAGGTCAGCGCCAGCGACGTGAGCATGAATAAACCGGCCAGGATGCCGGTCGTCCGGGTCAGGAAATTGGCCGCCCCGCGGGCCGACATGAATCCGCCGCCACCCCCGCCGATGCCGAGAGCGCCACCCTCGGACTTCTGGATCAGAACGACGCCGATCAGGGCGACCGCCAACAGCAGGTGAATGACGAGCAGGAAAGCCATAGCTGATCCGATTGATGGGGCCGGGCGCCGAACGCCCTCGTAGGCCCGGGTACATACACGTTTGTCGACCGCTTTGCCAGTTTCGCGGCGCAGGGTTCCCCCGCGCCGCCCTCATGGCCTGGCAGGCTCAGCGCGCCGCGTCGATGATCGGGCCGAAATCCGCCGCTTTCAGGCTGGCGCCGCCGACCAGGGCGCCGTCGACATCGGCGAGCTTCAGGATCACGGCCGCGTTGGAGGGTTTCACCGAACCGCCGTAGAGCAGGCGGACGCCCCCCGCCACGCCGGCCCCGAAACGCTCGGTCAGGCGGGCGCGCATGAAGCTGTGCACGTCGACGATTTCGTCGTTGGTCGGGGTCCGGCCGGTGCCGATGGCCCAGACCGGCTCGTAGGCGACGACCGTGTTGGCCGCGGTGGCACCGTCCGGAATCGAGCCGGCGAGCTGGCGGCCGATCACCTCGAGGGTCTTGCCCGAATCCCGTTCCGCCTCGGTCTCGCCGATGCAGACGATCGCGACGAGGCCGGCGCGCCAGGCGGCTTCAGCCTTGGCCTTCACCACGGCGTCGGTCTCCGCATGGTCGGTGCGGCGCTCGCTGTGGCCGACGATGACGCAGGCAGCCCCCAGGTCCTTCAGGGCTTCGGCGGCGATGTCGCCCGTGTGCGCCCCGCTCGCCTTGGCGTGGCAGTCCTGGCCGCCGATCGCGACCGGCTTGCCCGCGAGCTTCAGCGCGGCCGCCCCGACCAGCGTCGCCGGCGGGCAGATCGCGACATCGACCCCGGCCGCTTCGGCCGCCTTGGCGGCGATGCCGTCCAACTCGCCCAGCGCGGCGAGCAGCCCGTTCATCTTCCAGTTGCCGGCGACGAGAGGACGGCGAGCCATGGCGGACGTTCCTTTTATTGTGTGATCGTTTCGTGTCGGAGGTCGTCTAGCAAAGTGCAGTGCTTTGGAAAAGGCCGTTGGCGGTCCGAAGGCGCCATGCCGCAGGCGGCCAGCCGCCGGAACTTGCGGCAGCCGGGGCCTCCCCCTATCATGCGCCGCCTGCGTTGCCGACGGGCGGCCTCAAGGATTTCGCTTCACCATGCTTCAGACCCTTCGCAAGGGCGCCTCGACCTGGGTCGTCCGCCTCTTCCTCGGCATCCTGATGGTCAGCTTCGGCATCGGCATCTGGCAGGGCAACAGCCTGTTCCGGAACAGCAAGGACGACACCGTGGCCTCGGTCGGCGGAACCGACGTGGCGACCCGCAGTTTCCAGATCGCCTTCGATCGCGAATTGCGCCGCCTGCAGACCCAGCTCGGCGGTGCCTTCACCCGCGAGCAGGCGCTCACCTTCAACGTCCAAGGCGCCGTCCTGAGCGAACTCATTTCCGATGCCACGGTGACCGAGGCGGCACGCACCTTCGGGATGCGCGTGCCGGACGACCTGGTCGCCCGCGAGATCGCCGCCCTGCCCGCCTTCCAGGATTTCACCGGCAAATTCGATGCTGCCCGCTTCGCCCAGGTGCTGCGTCAGGCCGGCATGAGCGAGGCGATGCTGACCGACCAGATCCGGCGCGAGTTGCTGCGCGCCCAGCTCTATGGCCCGGCCGCGAGCGGTGCACGCACGCCGGAGGTGGTCGCCGCCACGCTCTATCGCCATCAGAACGAGCGCCGGGTGATCGACTATTTCACCGTGGCGCCTGCCGCCGTCGGCAAGCTACCGGCGCCTGAGCAGGCCGCCATCGACGACTATTACAAGGCCAATCCCCAGGCCTTCACCGCGCCCGAATATCGCGCCGTCACCCTGCTCGTGGTCGATCCGGCCGCGGTGGCCAAGACCGTGACGCCGAGCGAAGACGACATCGCCGCCGCCTATGAGGAGCACAAGGCGGATTATGTCGCCGAGGAACAGCGCGACATCCAGCAGATGGTGCTGAAGAGCAAGGAAGATGGCGACGCCGCCCTGGCCAAGCTGAAGGCCGGTGCCGATTTCGCCGCCGTCGCCAAGGAGACGGCCGGGGTCGCGGAGGCCGATACCAAGCTCGGCCTGGTGACCAAGGGCGGCTTGCCGCCGGAACTCGCCGATGCCGTCTTCGCGGCAGCGGAAGACTCGGTCGGCGGGCCGGTCGAATCGCCGCTCGGCTTCCATGTCTTCAAGGTCCTGAAGATCGTGCCCGGTTCGACCAAGCCGCTCGCCGAGGTGCACGACCAGTTGCGCGACACCCTCGCCCTCGAAGAGGCGACCGGCAAGGTCGCCGAGATCGGCAAATCGCTGCAGGACGAACTGGCCGGTGGCGCCACGCTGGACGAAGCCGGTCAGCGCCTGAGCCTGCCGGTCCTGAAGATCGCCGCGATCGACAGCAGCGGACTCGATCCGGACGGCAAGCCGGTCGAAGGCCTGCCCAAGGCGGAGACCCTGCTCTCCTCCCTGTTCCAGGCCGAGAGCGGCCGCGACGGCGAGATGCTGGATACCGAAGGCGGCGGCTATGTCGTCGGCCGGGTCGACAGCGTGACGCCCTCGGCGCTGCGCCCGCTCGATGCCGTGAAAGACAAGGTGATCGCCGGCTGGCAGACCCAGGAACGCAAGACCCGGCAGAAGAAGCTGGCCGACGACCTGGTCGCCGCGGTGAACGGCGGCAAGGCGATCGAGGACGCGGCCAAGTCGATCGGCGCCGTGCCCGGCACCGTCGGCCCCGGCACGCGCAGCAACGATCCGATCTTCGCCGCCCTGCCGCCCGCCCTGGTCAAGGCCCTGTTCGGCCTGGACAAGGGCAAGGCCACTGCCGCCCCCGCGGCCGACGGCGACGACATGGTGGTGGCCGCCGTCAAGTCGATCGAAATCGCCGATCCGGCCGCCGACGCGGCCGGCGTCAAGGCGGTGGCCGAGAAGATGCGGGGCGATTATGCCGGCGACCTCGCCGCCATCTTCGAGTCCGATCTGCGGGAACGCTTCGGCCTGCATATCAACGAAACCGTGTTTGCCGCTCTGACCTCACGATCCGCGCCATGACCATCCAGCCCGACTTCGAGACTTTCGCCGCCGCCTATAACGAGGGCAAGGCGCAGGTCGTCTGGACCGCCCTGGCGGCCGACCTGGAGACACCCGTCTCGGCCATGCTGAAACTGACCGACGGGGAGCCCTATCGCTTCCTGTTCGAATCGGTCGAGGGCGGGGCCGCCCGTGCGCGCTATTCGATCATCGGCCTGAAGCCCGACCTGATCTGGCGCACCCGCGGCGACAAGGCCGAGATCAACCGGATCGCCCGGGCCGACCGCCACCGCTTCAGCCCCTGTTCCGCCGGTGCCCTCGCGTCGCTGCGTGCGCTGATCGCCGAGAGCCGGATCGACCTGCCCCCCGAGCTGCCGCCCATGGCCTCCGGCCTCTATGGCTATTTCGGCTACGAGATGGTGCGCCTGGTCGAAAGACTGCCGAACCAGAAGCCGGACCAGCTCGACATTCCGGATTCGCTGTTCGTTCGGCCGTCGATCATGGCGATCTTCGATTCCGTGAAGGACGTGGTCACCGTGGTTTCGCCCGCCTGGGTCGAGCCCGGGGTGGACGCCCGCGCCGCCTATGCCCGCGCGGCCGAGCGGATCGCCGACACGGTGGCCGATTTCGAACGCGACCTGCCGGTGACGCGGGGCGACAATTCGCCCGTCGGCGCCATCACCCAGCCGCAGTCGAACATGTCGCGCGGCGACTATCACGCGATGGTGGCCAAGGCGAAGGACTATATCGCCGCGGGCGACATCTTCCAGGTGGTGCCGAGCCAGCGCTTCCGCCTGCCCTTCGCACTGCCGCCCTTCGCGCTCTACCGCTCGCTGCGCCGGCTCAATCCGTCGCCCTTCATGTTCTACCTGGACCTGGACGGCTTCTCGGTCGTCGGCTCCAGCCCTGAGATCCTGGTTCGCCTCCGCGACGGCAAGGTGACGATCCGCCCGATCGCCGGCACGCGGCCCCGCGGCATCAACGAGGAAGCCGACCAGGCGCTGGAGAAGGACCTGCTGTCCGATCCCAAGGAATTGGCGGAACACCTGATGCTGCTCGACCTCGGCCGCAACGACGTCGGCCGGGTTGCCAAGATCGGCACGGTGAAGGTGACCCAGCGCAACGTGATCGAGCGCTACAGCCACGTCATGCACATCGTCTCCAACGTCGAAGGCGAAGTGGGCGAGAAGTTCGACGCGGTCGACGCCCTGCTGGCCGGCTTCCCGGCCGGCACCGTCTCCGGGGCACCCAAGGTCCGGGCGATGGAGATCATCGACGAGCTGGAGCCGGAACGACGCAACCTCTATGCCGGCGGGGTCGGCTATTTCTCCGCCAACGGCTCGATGGACACTTGCATCGCGCTCCGCACCGCGGTGGTGAAGGACGGTACCCTGGTCGTCCAGGCTGGCGGCGGCGTCGTGCTCGACAGCGACCCGGAAGCCGAATATCAGGAGAGCTGCAACAAGGCCCGCGCCGTCATCCGCGCGGCGGAGGAAGCGATCCGCTTCGCTTCCCGGAACCAGCGGCACTGACCGCGTCATACCGCGGTTCGTAGTCGATCGTCAGGCCGTCGCGCCTGGCGATCACCACCGAGACCGGCACGAAGGCGATACCCCGGGCCTTGGCCTGGGGAATGAAGCGGGCCAGGGCCTCGATCGTCATGGCATGGGGATGGCCGATCGCGATGGCCGACCCCTTGTCGCGGGCGTGCCGCTCGGCCAGGGCCAATTGGGCGTCGATCGCATTGGCGCCGATCTCGTTGTCCAGGAAGACGTCGCGCGAGGCAGTCGGAATGCCGGCCGCCTTGGCCACGTCTTCGCCGATGCTGGTCGCCGCCGTGCGGGAATCCAGGAACAGCAGGCCGCGCGCCTTCAACTCGTCGGCCACGATCTTCATGCCGGCGGCATCCGAGGTGAAACGGCTGCCCATGTGGTTGTTGATGCCGACGAAGCCTTCGTGGCGGTCGAGCTGCCAGCGCAGGCGGTTCAGGATTTCGGTGGGTGACAGGCCGACGGTCAGCGCCTTCGGTCCGGGATCGGCATTGCCCTGCGGTTCCATCGGGATATGGACCAGCAACTCGTCGCCCTTGGCCCGGGCGCGCTTGGCGAATTCCTCGGTCCCGTCGGCATAGCCCATGATCGAGATGGTGACCGGGGCGTCGAGCTCGAGCAGGTCTTCCATCTCGTGCTTCGCCAGGCCGACATCGTCGATCACGATGGCGATCACCGGTTTCTTGCCGAGGCCGGGGAGCGGCGGCACGGCGAAGCGCTGCCAGGCCGGACGCATGTCATAGGGCGCCTCGCCCGCGGTCACGGGCGGCGGCGGCGCCACCATGGCGACTTCGCGGGGGCTGTCGACCGGCTTCACCGTGGTGCGCGGCGCCGGGGCCGCGGCGGGCGCCGGCTCGGCGGCGGCGACCGCGCGCTGTTCAACAGCGGGATGCCGCCACGGCCCGTCGTCGACCGCGCGCATGAGGAGGAAGCCGACCGCGACCGCGACCACCGTGGCCCAGGCGGCCACAATACCGCGCCGAACGCCGGGCCTGCCGATCATACCCCCACGACGGCCGCGCCGGGGGCGGGCCTTGGTGGTGCGGCGGCGGGTACCCGGGCGCCTGCTGGGGCTGTCGCTGCTGGCCATGACCTCGAATCACCAGTCCTTTCTGCAATAGCGCCACGTTTGCCCCCCTGCGGCAATGCCGGCGGGACCTGCGCCCCTTGACGGGGACGGCGCCAGGGGGTTGGATCGCGTTTCGCCGCGGCGACGGTTGCCGTGGCAGAGGAGCTTTGGACCAGGACGATGATCGCGCTGATCGACAATTACGACAGCTTCACCTACAACCTCTACCACTTCCTGGGGGAACTGGGGGCCAAGGTCGAAGTCTGGCGCAACGACGCGATCACGGTCGACGAGCTGGAGGCCCAGAAGCCCGACGCGATCGTGCTCTCGCCCGGCCCCTGCACGCCCGATCAGGCCGGCATCTGCCTCGAAACCGTGCGCCGGCTCGGCCACAAGATCCCGATCCTCGGCGTCTGCCTCGGCCATCAGGCGATCGGCCAGGCTTACGGCGGCCGCGTGATCCGCGCGCCCATCCCGCTGCATGGCAAGGTGAGCCCGATCCATCACCGCGACAAATCGGTCTTCCACAGCCTGCCGACGCCCTTCAAGGCGACCCGCTACCACAGCCTGATCGTCTCGCGCGAGAACCTGCCGGAAGACCTGGACGTCACGGCCGAGACCGAGGACGGCCTCGCCATGGGCATCGCCCACCGGGTTCATCCGGTGCACGGCGTGCAGTTCCACCCCGAGAGCATCGCCAGCGAACACGGCATGGTGCTGCTGGAGAATTTCCTCTCGCTCGCCGGGGCCCTGCCCGGCAACCAGCGAAAGACCCGGGCGCCGACCACCAACGCCTTCAAGACGATCCTGGCCGAGGTCGCCACGGGCGAACCGCTGTCGCGCACCTCGGCCCGCCACGCCTTCGACCTGATGATGTCGGGCGATGCGTCGAACGCTCAGATCGGCGCCTTCCTGATGGCGCTCCGGATCCGCGGCGAGACGGTCGAGGAACTGGCCGCCGGCGTCGACATCATGCGCGCCAAGATGCGCAAGGTCGAAGCCCCGGCCGATGCCATCGACGTCTGCGGCACGGGCGGCGATGGTGCCGGCACCTGGAATATTTCGAGTGCCACGGGCTTCGTGCTCGCCGGCCTCGGCGTCCATGTCGCCAAGCACGGCAACCGGGCGCTGTCGTCGCGCTCCGGCTCGGCCGAGGTGCTGGCGGCGCTGGGCGTCAAGCTGGACCTCGACCCGGCGACCATTTCGCGCTGTATCGAGAAGACCGGCATCGGCTTCATGTTCGCGCCGAACCACCACAGCGCCATGCGCTTCGTCGGCCAGGTGCGCACCGAGATGGGCACCCGGACCCTGTTCAACCTGCTCGGCCCGCTGTCCAACCCGGCCGGCGTGAAGCGCCAGTTGCTCGGCGTCTTCTCCAAGGCCTGGGTGCGCCCGATCGCCGAAGTGCTGAAGGCGGTCGGCACCGAGAAGGCCTGGGTCGTTCATGGTTCCGACGGTCTCGACGAGATCACCACCACCGGGCCGACCCATGTCGCCGAACTGCTGCCCGACGGCACCATCCGTGAATTCGACATTTCGCCCGAGGACGCGGGCCTGCCCGTGGTCGATGCGGCGGAACTGAAGGGCGGCGATCCGCAAGCCAATACCTTTGCCATGCGGGCGCTGTTCGACGGCGTGAAGAACGCCTATCGCGACGTCGTCTGCCTGAATGCCGCCGCCGCCCTGATCGTCGCCGGCAAGACCGAGACGTTGAAGGAAGGTGTCGCCCTGGCGCAGGCCTGCATCGACGACGGAAGGGCGCGCAAGGCGCTCGACGCCCTGGTCAAGGTTTCGAACAAGCCATGAGCGACACGCTGGCCCGGATCTGCGCCTACAAGCGCGACGAGGTGGCGGCCGCCAAGGCTGCCCGCCCCCCGGCCACGGTCGAGGCGGCGGCACGCACGGCTTCGGCGCCGCGCGGCTTCGCCCGGGCGCTCGCCGACCGCCACGCCCGGGGCGGCTTCGCCCTGATCGCCGAGGTCAAGAAGGCGAGCCCGTCCAAGGGCCTGATCCGGGCGGATTTCGATCCGCCGGCCCTTGCCCGCGCCTATGAGGCGGGCGGCGCCACCTGCCTTTCGGTGCTGACCGACGGGCCATCGTTCCAGGGCGATCCCCTCTATCTGACCGCGGCCCGGGCGGCCTGTTCGTTGCCCGCGCTGCGCAAGGATTTCATGGTCGACACCTATCAGGTGGCGGAAGCGCGCGCCTGGGGCGCCGACTGTATCCTGGTGATCATGGCGGCGGTCGACGATGCCCTCGCCCTCGACCTCGTGCAGGCGGCGCAGGACTTCGGCATGGACGCCCTGATCGAGGTGCACGACGGCGCCGAGCTGGAGCGGGCACTCGCCCTGCCCTCGCCCCTGATCGGCATCAACAACCGCAACCTGAAGACCCTGAAGGTCGACCTCGCCACGGCGGAAACGTTGGCACCGCGCGTGCCGGCGGGTCGCATCTGCGTCGGTGAGAGCGGGCTCGAGAGCCACGCCGACCTGATGCGTCTCGCCGCGGTCGGGGTGCGCAGCTTCCTGGTCGGCGAATCCCTGATGCGCCAGGCCGACGTGACGGCGGCGACGCGCCGCCTGCTCGGCCTCGAGGCGGCGGCGTGAGCGCGCTCTCCCATCTCGACGAGCAGGGCCGCGCCACCATGGTGGACGTTTCGGCCAAGAACGAGACGGCACGCACCGCCGTCGCCCGCGGCATCGTCCGCCTACGGCCCGACATATTGGGTGAGATCGCGGCCGGCACCATGCCCAAGGGCGACGTGCTGACCGCCGCCCGCCTGGCCGGCATCATGGCGGCCAAGCGGACCGACCAGTTGATCCCGCTGTGCCACAGCCTGCCGCTCGATTTCGTCGGCATCGACTTCGCCCTCGACCATTCGGCCGGTACCATCACAATCACCGCGACGGCGCGTACCAGCGCCCGCACCGGGGTCGAGATGGAGGCACTGACCGCCGTCTCGGTCGCGGCGCTGACCGTCTACGACATGGCCAAGGCGGCGGACAAGGGCATCGTCATCGGCGAAATATGCCTGCTCGCCAAATCCGGCGGCAAATCGGGCGACTGGGTCGCGCGATGATCCCGGTCGAGGACGCGCGTGCCCGGATCGTGGCCGCCCTGGAGCCCGTCGGCACCGAAGTGGTGCCGCTCGCCGAAGCGCTCGGCCGGGTTCTCGCGGCGCCGGTGGCGGCCCGGCGCACCCAGCCGCCGCTCGACCTTTCCGCCATGGACGGCTGGGCCGTGCGCGCGGCCGATCTCTCGATCGTGCCCGTCGCCCTCGACATCGTGGGCGAATCCGTGCCCGGCAAAGGCTTCTCCGGCCTTCTCGGCCGCGGTCAGGCAGTCCGCATCTTCACCGGGGCGCCGGTGCCGGACGGTGCCGACGCCATCGCGATCCAGGAAAACACCAGCCACGACCACGACCGGGTGACGGTACTCGAAAGCGCCGCCCCGGGCCGCTACATCCGGCTGGCCGGTCTGGATTTCCGGCGCGACGAGATCGTCATGGAAGCACCGCGCCGCCTCTCCGTCCGCGATGTCGCCCTGCTCGCCGCCGCGGACGTCGCCATGGTCGAAGTCCGCCGCAAGCCGCGGATCGCCGTGCTGGCGACGGGTGACGAACTGACCGCCCCCGGCAGCGAACGCGGCCCGGCCCAGATCGTCGATGCGGCGCGGCCCGCCCTGCTCGCCTTCATCGAGCGCGCCGGGGGTATTCCGGTCGATCTCGGCATCGCGCGCGACAACCCGGACGAGATCGCCGAAAAGGCCGCCTGCGGCATCGAGGAAGACCTGCTGGTCACGCTCGGCGGCGCCTCGGTCAGCGACCGCGACCTGATCGCGCGCGTGCTGGCGGATGGCGGCGGCGGCCTGGATTTCTGGAAGATCGCCATGCGCCCGGGCAAACCGCTGATGTTCGGGCGGCACTGCGGCGTGCCGCTGCTGGGCCTGCCCGGCAATCCGGTTTCGGCGCTGGTCTGCGCCCTGCTCTTCCTGGGGCCGGCGCTCGACCGGCTTTCGGGCCTGGAGCCGCGGCCACTCGCCCCGATCGACGTCCGGCTGGGCGCCGATGTCGCGGCCAACGACCGGCGCGAAGATTATCTGCGCGCCCGCCTGGCCCCTGGGACCGACGGCGTGCCGGTGGCGACACCCGCCCCCCAGCAGGATTCGTCCCAGCTCCGCATCCTCGCCGAGGCCGACGTGCTGATCGTCCGCCCGCCCGGCGCCCCGGCGCTGGCCGCGGGCGCCCTGGTGCCGGCGATCCCCCTCGACTGGTTCTGAAGGACCATCCGACCATGCGCACCGAGCTCTATCCGGAAATCGAACCCGTCCTGTCCGGCCAACTCGACACGGGCGACGGCCATAGCCTCTATTGGGAAGTGTCGGGCAATGTCCGCGGGCTGCCGGTGGTCTTCGTGCATGGCGGGCCCGGCGCCGGCGCAAAGCCGGTGCATCGCCGCTTCTTCGATCCCGAAGTCTACTGCATCGTCGTCTTCGACCAGCGCGGCGCCGGCCGCTCCCGCCCGCTCGGTGCGACCGACGGCAATACGACCCAGAACCTGGTCGCCGACATGGAGCGCCTGCGCGAGCACCTGCGCATCGACCGCTGGATGGTGTTCGGCGGAAGCTGGGGCTCGACCCTCGGGCTCGCCTATGCCGAAACCCATCCCGAGCGAGTGCTGGCCCTCGTGCTGCGCGGCATCTTCCTGTGCCGGCCGAGCGAGATTCAGTGGTTCCTCTATGGCATGCGGGAGATCTTCCCGGAGAATTGGCGGCGCTTCGCCGAATTCCTGCCGGAAGCCGAACGCGGCGACCTCCTGCACAATTACCACCGCCGCCTGATCGATCCCGATCCCGCCGTGCATATGCCGGCGGCACAGAGTTGGAGCACCTACGAAGGCTCGTGCTCCACCCTGCTGCCGAGCCCGGAAACCGTGCTGGGCTTCGCCGACGAGGTGACGGCGCTGGGCCTCGCCCGGATCGAGGCCCATTATTTCGTGAACGACAGTTTTCTCCGCCCGAACCAGCTGATCGAGGATGTCGGCCGGATCCGCCATATTCCGGCGGTCATCGTGCAGGGGCGCTATGACATGGTCTGCCCGATCCGTTCGGCCGACGACCTGCACGGCGCCTGGCCCGAGGCCGCCTATCAGATCATTCCGGACGCCGGCCACAATGCCTTCGAGCCGGGGATCCGCGCCGCCCTGGTCGGCGCCTGCGAAAAGTTCAAGAAGCTCGGCGCGTGAGCGGCTTGACGCCGCACAGGAACCAAAATAGAACAGTTTCCGGTGTTCTTTTTATGTTCCCCGGCTGATTCTGCGGAGGGCGCGGCGTGCTGACCAAGAAGCAATATGAGTTGCTCGTCTTCATCGACGCCCGCCTGCGGGAAAAGGGGGTCTCGCCTTCCTTCGACGAGATGAAGGACGCCCTCAACCTGAAATCCAAGTCGGGCATCCACCGCCTGATTACGGCGCTCGAGGAACGGGGCTTCATCCGCCGCCTGGCCCACCGCGCCCGCGCCCTCGAGGTGCTGCGCCTGCCCGACCCGATCAAGACGACGCGAAGCCCGCGCATCGCCACCTCCGAAGGCAAGGTCATCACCGGCACTTTCACCACCCCCCTGCCCGCCGCCAGGACGGACGAGGCGGCGGGTTCGGTCACCTTGCCGCTGCATGGGCGGATCGCCGCCGGTACCCCGATCGAGGCGCTGTCGGACAATTCGCGCAGCCTTGCCGTGCCGGCCAGCCTGCTCGGCAAGGGGGAGCACTACTGCCTCGAGGTGCAGGGCGATTCCATGATCGAGGCCGGCATCCTGGACGGCGACATCGCCATCATCCGCCGGGCCGATACGGCGGAGAACGGCACCATCGTGGTGGCCCTGGTCGACGATGCGGAAGCGACGCTGAAGCGCCTGCGCCGCAAGGGCAACACGGTCGCCCTCGAACCCGCCAATGCCGCCTATGAGACGCGCATCTTCGGGCCCGACCGGGTGAAGGTGCAGGGCAAGCTGGTCGGCATCCTGCGCCGCTATCACTGAATTCGGCCGCGGCGGGGACATCCTGGCTCGACTGCCGGCGCGATCCGGCGGGCGGCATCGAATGGGTGCGGGGCTTCTTCCCCGGCCATGCCTTCGATCTCCATTCCCATGACGAAGTCCTGATCGGCGTGACCGAGCAGGGCGTGCAGAAATTCCGCTGCCGCGGCGCGCCGCGGACCAGCAACACGCCCGGCCGCGCCATCCTGATCGAGCCGGGCGAGGCGCATGACGGCGACAGCCCGGAACTGGCCGAGGGACCGGCGCCGGCCGGCGTGGCGGCCGAGGTCGGCTTTGCCGATCAAAGCGACCTGGGCCGCTGGTTCCGCCGCGCCTATGGCGCCACGCCAGCCACCTACCGCCGTCTCTGCACGGGCGTTCCAGACTGAGAGAAACCGGACGGCCAAGATCGGGGCAGGAGGATGCCATGACCGAGACCCTGCCGACCGATCCCGACGCCGCCCCCGTGTTCGACACCAAGGTGGCCCTCGTGCTGCGCGACGACCTGCTGGCCTGGCAGAAGCTCAATATCGCCGCCTTCCTGGCCACTGGGATCGCCGCCGCGGCGCCGGAAACACTCGGCCTGCCCTATGTCGATGCCGCGGGGCGGATTTACGGCCGGACGCTGGGCCAGCCCATGATGATCTTCGCGGCCGAGGACGCCCTGGCGCCGGACTTGGTGGGCCTCGCCCTGCGCGGGCCGCGCAAGGCGGTCGACAAGGCGGTGAAAGGCCTTTGCCTTCACTCATAAGCGGCTGTCCAGGGCCTCTGTCCGCGCCCTGCCGTGGTCGAGGTGACGCTGCCGTCGACCCCGACCGACAGCGTGCCCGCCCCGGCGAGCCGTGGCCGGTCGAGCACCAAGCCGGAACAGGCGAAATCGGGCGGCCGCGCGGCGGCGGGCAGCACGACGAAATCGGCGCAGGGCGGCACCGCACTGCCCCCGGCGACCACCAGTTCCCGGCCATCCGCCAGCGTGAGGCGGCAGGCCTTCGCGCGGCAGGCCTGACGGCGGTCCAAGGCCTCGGTCTCCGGCAGGCCCAGGAATTCGCCCCATTGCTCGACCATGAAACGGGGCGTGCCCGGCGGCAGCACGACCAGCCGCTCCCCCACGGGCGCCGCCACCGCCTTACCGTCCTCATGGACGAGGAAGAGCGGCGGTGCCTCCGCCCGGTACCACCAGGCGAGTATCGCTGCCAGGGCGAAGGGCAGTGCCGTCAGCCGGAGCCAATGGCGCCACAGCAGAAGCGAGGCACCGGCCAGCACAAAGAGGGCGAGCGCCCCCTGCCCCATCGCCGGCACCGCCAGCGCCGCCCCCGGCCAAGCCGCGATCGCCGCCGCCAGGTCATCGACCCAGCCGATGCCGAGGCCGAGCGCGGCGAGCGCCGGCCCTTCGGCGCCGAGGGGGGCCAGCACAGCCGCGGCGACCGCGGCCGGCATGATGACGAAGCCGGTGATCGGCACCGCCACCAGGTTGGCCGCCAGCCCGTAAAGCGACAGCCGCCCGAAGTGGGCAATGGCGAAAGGCGCCGTCGCCAGCGTGGCGAGCAGGCTCGATGCGAAGATGCCGCCGAGCGCCAGCAAGACCCGGCGCAGCCAGCCGCCCCCGGCGCGCCAACCGGCGAGACGCGGCCGCACGCGCTCATAGCCGGCGACCAGCACCGCGACTGAAGCGAAGGACATGCCGAAACCGGGCGACAGAATGCTCTCCGGCTCGATCAGCAGGATCGCCAGGGCGGCGATGGCGACCAGGCGGAGCGTGACCGCCAGCCGGTCCACCAGGACGGCGAGCAGGACGATCGCCGTCATGATGAAGGAACGCTGGGCCGGCACGTCCAGGCCGGCCACCACCGTATAGGCGGCGGCCGAGAGCAGGGCCACCGCCGCCGCCCATTTCTTCACCGGATGGCGGAGCGAGATGCCCGGCACGGCGGCCAGCAGGAAACGCAGGGAGAAAATCACGATCCCGGCGGCGAGCCCGATGTGCAGGCCCGAGATCGAGAGGATGTGGGAAATCCCGGCCGCCCGCCAGCGGTCCTCGACCGCGGCCGGCACCGCCCCGCGGAGCCCCACGGTCAAGGCCGCGGCGATCGCCCCTTCCGGGGCCGGCATGGCGGCGACCAGACCGTCCGCTACCCGCTGTCGCCAGGCAGCGAGACTGTCCGGCGCCCCGCCCTCCAGGCGGACAGGGGCCGCATCGGCATAGCCGACCGCACCGATGCCGTCGAACCACATCGCCCTGCCGTGGTCCGGCGCCCCGGGCAGGGCCGGCCCCGGCGGCGGCAGGAGCACGGCGGAGACCGAGATCCGCGCGCCGGGCGCGATCGCCTCGAGCGCCACCGACGGATCGAAGGAGAGACGGATCCGCCGCGGCGGCGGCCCCGCGAGGCCGCCGATGGCGAGATCTTCCAGCACCGCTCGGGGCCGCTGGTCGGGCCGCGCTTCGCGCTCCACCACCGTGCCCTGCAGCTCGACCGGCCCGTTGCGTTCGGCGATCACCGGCGTTCCGACGGCCACCGCGCGCAGCTTGGCCGCCGCGAAACCGCCGGTCAGGGCGAGGGCCGCGATCAGGCCGATGCCCAGGGCCCCCCCGGCCCGTGTCGCCACCAGGAGGCAGAGCAGGAGCACCGCCGGCGCCAGTGCCGCGGCCAGGCTTGGTTCCCAGGCCAGGGCCAGATAGGCGGCGTCGCCCGCCCCCACCAGGAAAGGCAGCCAGAGGAACCACCGCTCGCGCTCCGCGAGCAGCAGCCGGGCGACGCTCGATACGGCCAAGGTTCAGGGCGATCCGGTTGCGACCATCGCCGAATGGTAGCAAGCCGAGACAGGGGTGTGATCAGCCAATTCGCCATGCTAAACAGGGGGCCGTCACAAACTGCCCGCGCTGCTCATGTCCGCCATCGTCACCCGCTTCGCCCCCTCGCCCACCGGTTACCTGCATATCGGCGGCGCGCGGACGGCCCTGTTCAACTGGCTTTTCGCCCGCCATTTCGGCGGCATCTTCCGCCTTCGCATCGAAGACACCGACCGCCAGCGGTCGACCGAAGATGCCATCCAGAAGATCTTCGAGGGCCTGCAATGGCTCGGGCTCGACTGGGACGGCGAGGTGGTCTTCCAATTCGCCCGGGCCGAACGCCATGCCGCCGAGGCGCGCCGCCTGGTCGCCGAGGGCAAGGCCTATTACTGCTACTGCACGCCGGACGAGCTGACCCGGATGCGCGAAGAGGCGCGGGCCCAGGGCCTGCCGCCCCGCTACAACGGCTATTGGCGCGACCGCGATCCGGCGGAGGCGCCGGCCGGCGTCGCCCCGGCCGTGCGCCTGAAGGCGCCGCGCGAGGGCGAGACCCTGGTGCAGGACCTGGTCCAGGGCGACGTGCGCTTCCCCAATACGGAGCTGGACGACATGATCCTGCTCCGCTCCGACGGCACGCCGACCTATATGCTCTCGGTCGTGGTCGACGATCACGACATGGGCATCACCCATGTCATCCGCGGCGACGACCATCTGACCAATACGGCGCGCCAGACCCAGCTCTATCTGGCGCTCGGCTGGGACGTGCCGGCCTTCGCCCATATCCCGCTGATCCACGGGCCGGACGGTGCCAAACTGTCGAAGCGCCACGGGGCGCTGGGCGTCGACGCCTACCGCGACCTCGGCTACCTGCCGGAGGCGATGCGCAATTATCTGCTCCGTCTCGGCTGGGGCCACGGTGACGAGGAAATCATCTCGACCGAGCAGGCGATCGAATGGTTCGGGCTCGAAAACGTCGGCCGCTCGCCCGCCCGCTTCGACTACGCCAAGCTCGACAATCTGAACGGCCACTACCTCCGCCAGGCCGACGATGCCCGCCTGGCCGGCCTGATCGCGCCCAAACTGGCCGAGACCGCGGGTCATGCCCTGACCGAAGCCGAAACCAGCCTCGTCACCCGCGCCATGGAGGGCCTGAAGGCCCGGGCCAAAACCCTGGTCCAGCTCACGGAGTCGGCCCGCTTCCTGGTCACGCCGCGGCCCCTGCCGTTCGACGCCAAGGCTGAAAAGCTGATCGCCAAGGGCACCCCCGGCCACGACCGGCTGAGCGCCCTGGCCGACGAACTGGCCGCGATCGACAGCTTTTCGGCCGCGCAAATCGAGGGTGCCGCGCGCGCCCTGGCGGAGGCGACGGGGGCCAAGCTCGGCGACATCGCGCAGCCGCTCCGCGCCGCCGTCACCGGCTCGACAGTCTCGCCGCCGATCTTCGAAGTGGCGGAAATCCTGGGCCGCGACGAGACGTTGGCACGCATCGCCGACGCCCTTCGCCATGCCGGAGGTCACCACTAAAGGATAGCCTTGAAAAGGTGCAGTTCGGCCACGAGGGCCCTATTCGTGCCGAAATGCTTAGCAGTATAATAGGGCGAGCTTCATCCGAAACGCGCAGGGCCCCCTCCCCTCAGGCCAGGCGTCGCGTCGAATTCGTCACAAACGACCCTTAACGGAGTAAAGCGAGATGGCCGAACGGACCTCTGTCGTTCTCGAGGATGGTGGCAAGAAAACATCGTATCCCGTCTTGGAAGGGTCTGTAGGGCCGAAGGTGATCGACATCCGCAAGCTCTATGCGGAAACCGGCTATTTCACCTTTGATCCCGGCTTCACTTCGACGGCAAGCTGCGAATCGAAGATCACCTATATCGACGGCGACGAAGGCGTCCTGCTCTATCGTGGTTATTCGATCGACGAGCTCGCGGATCAGAGCGATTTTCCCGAAGTCTGCTACCTGCTGCTGAACGGCGAACTGCCGACGGGCGCCCAGAAGGACAAGTTCGTCAAGGCGCTGACCTATCACACCATGGTGCACGAGCAGCTCGCGATGTTCTATCGCGGCTTCCGCCGTGACGCCCACCCGATGGCGGTGATCTGCGGCGTCGTCGGCGCGCTCTCGGCCTTCTATCACGACTCGACCGACATCAACGACCCGCGCCAGCGCCTGATCGCCAGCCACCGCCTGATCGCCAAGCTGCCGACCATCACGGCGATGGCCTACAAATATTCGATCGGCCAGCCGTTCATGTATCCGCGTAACGATCTCAGTTACTGCGAGAACTTCCTCTACATGACCTTCGGCGTTCCCTGCGAACCCTACAAGGTCTCGCCCACGCTCGCCTCGGCGCTGGACAAGATCTTCATCCTGCACGCCGACCACGAACAGAACGCCTCGACCTCGACCGTCCGCCTGGCCGGTTCGTCGGGCGCCAATCCCTTCGCCTGTATCGCCGCCGGCATCGCCTGCCTGTGGGGCCCCGCCCATGGCGGCGCCAACGAAGCGGCGCTGAACATGCTGCAGCAGATCGGCACGCCCGACCGCATCCCCGAATACATCGCCAAGGCCAAGGACAAGAACGATCCGTTCCGCCTGATGGGCTTCGGCCACCGGGTCTACAAGAATTACGACCCGCGCGCCAAGGTGATGCAGGCGACCGCCCGCGCCGTGCTCGACGAGCTCGGCGTGCATGACGATCCGCTGTTCCAGGTCGCCATGGAACTCGAGAAGATCGCGCTGCACGACCCCTACTTCATCGAGAAGAAGCTCTACCCGAACGTCGACTTCTATTCGGGCATCATCCTGAAGGCGATGGGCTTCCCCACCACCATGTTCACCCCGCTGTTCGCCCTGGCGCGCACCGTGGGCTGGATCGCCCAGTGGTCGGAAATGATCGCCGATCCCCATCAGAAGATCGGCCGTCCGCGTCAGCTCTACACCGGTTCGCCCCGGCGCCCGTTCGTGCCGGTCGAAAATCGCGGCTGAGCCGGATCATGGAGTTCCCGGCCCCCGGCGGCAGGCCACGGCGCGACGGCGCCCGTGGCCGCTCGCCCGGGGCCGGCCTGGTCCCTCCTGGCACGGCGGCCGGCTGGATCCGGCTGGACCGCCCCGCCAACGACAATCCGGCCCCCTGGGGCCACCGGATCCGCCACCTGCTTCGCCTGTCCCTGCCCTGGGCGACCATCGGTCTCGCCGCTTGGTCGCTGTGGCATTTGCTCTGACCGGCAGCGGCCGGCTCCCCCCGGACCGGCATTATCTCCAAAACGGTTTTATTTACTGAGGCGGCGCCAGGGCGCTTACCGCCTTTCCGGCGGTCTTCACTCATTCAGCCCAAATCGGCTCGGAATCTGCAACCGTTTTGGTTTCTGTTGCCGTCGATAACGGGCGGTTTTTTGGGGCAATCTGTCGTTACAGTCGCTTTGTTTCGAGGGATCGCCGACCATGGATGGAGACCCGCAGTCCGCAGTCGCATTGACTCTGAGACGCATCGACATCATGCAGCGTGAGGTCCAGGCCAGTGTCCTGGAAACCATGATGCGGGTGAATGAGGAGTTCCTGGAGCATCAGCTGCGCCACGAAGAATTGGCCTTGGTGAATGAAATCGCGCGGGAGCTGAAGGCCGGCCTCAGCTTTGCCGCCGAGGTGGCGGATCACCTGAAGACCAGTGCCAAGGCGGGTCCCGTCGCCGTCAACGAGAGGGTGCACGCACGATGAGCTATGCCGCCCACCACCGCCCCGGCATCTACCGCGAAGGTGCCGCCGTCGCCCCGACCTACCGCGAACGCCAGCTCGTCGACCTGCTGCTGGCGCTGAACCGGCCCGCCAACCGGGACCGCTACGGCTTCCTGCAGCGCGACACCGCGCGTATCGAACTCGGCCTCAGCGAACTCGAGATGGACGTGCTGCTCCGCACCGCACGCCAGCGGGGCTTGATCGAAACCCAGTCGGGCTACGACCAGCTCTCGCTCACGCCGCGCGCGCTGCAGAAGATCGCCAGCCTCTGGAGCTGAACCGTCACATGTAGAGGGGTTCGCGCTCGAGCCCCTTGTAAAGTCCGGCGACCATCTCGCCGTAACCGTTGAAGAGCAGGGTCGGGCGGCGCTCGTCACTGCCCAGCACCCGCTCGAAGGCCTGGGACCAGCGGGGGTGCGGGACCTGCGGGTTCACATTGGCCCAGAAGCCGTATTCGTCGGGCCCCAGGTCCTGCCAGAAGGTCACCGGCCGCTGGTCGGTCAGGGTGATGCGGACGATCGACTTGATCGACTTGAAGCCGTATTTCCAGGGCAGCGCCAAGCGCAGCGGCGCGCCGAACTGGGGTGCCGCCGGCTTGCCATAGACGCCGGTCACCATGAAGGCGAGATCGTTCGCCGCCTCCTCGATCGTCAGGCCCTCGACATAGGGCCAGGGATAGAGGCTCTGGCGCTGGCCCGGTGCCATCTCAGGATCGTTGAAGGTTTCCATCCGCACGTATTTGGCGGAGGACAAGGGCTCGACCAGGGCGA
Source organism: Zavarzinia sp. (assembly GCF_041650655.1). GTDB lineage: Bacteria > Pseudomonadota > Alphaproteobacteria > Zavarziniales > Zavarziniaceae > Zavarzinia. The sequence continues at coordinate 1,943 of NZ_JBAZKR010000005.1, read as the reverse complement.
GCAGGCGGCTCAGCGGGAAGCCGGTCCAGGGCACGGCCATCGACCAGGCTTCGACGCAGCGGTGGCGATAGAGCCGTTCCTCGAAGTCCATCTTGGCGAAGAGATCGTCGATCGCATAGGTCGCGGGCTTGGCCACCATGCCGTCGATCGTCACCGTCCAGGGCCGGGTCTTCAGCCGGTCGGCGGTCGCCCAGATCTGCTTGTGGGTGCCGAATTCGTAGAAATTGTTGTAGGTCGAGGCCCATTGCTCGTCGGTCAGCGGCCGGTCGATGGCGAAGCCGTCGTTCCGCTTGGCCGGATAGCGGCCGGCGGAGGGATCGGGGGGGGCTTCGGTCGCCCCGCTCTGCGCGGTCGGCTTGCGGCCCGTGTCGGCCGCACTGTCCTCGCCGTCGCAGCCCGCCAGCACGAAGGCCGCCCCGGCGGCCGCCGCCTTGATCAGGCCGCGGCGGTTGAAGAACAGATGTTCCGGCGTCGCCTCGGACTCGCGGAGCATGTCCCACGGTTTGCGGATGCGGATCGACATGGCTCTCCTCGACGGCAGGGACTGACTGAGGAGTAGTTCGCCCGATCCCGCCGGCGGGTTACGCCGGCGGGTGAGAAATCGACATTCAGCCGATCGAGGAACGCAGCATCCAGGCGTGCTTCTCGGACGCCTCGATGCGGCCGACCAGGAGGTCGGCCGAGGCCACGTCGCCGAGTTCGCCCAGTTCCGCCTCGGCCTTGCGCAGGCTGCGCACCAGGGCCTCGTTGGCGGCGGCAAGGTCGCGCACCATCTCGTCCGCCGTGGCGCCGGCGATCGGCTCCGAGACCGAGGTCAGCTTGGCGAAGGCGGCCAGCGAGCCGGGCGCCTTCTCGCCCAGGGCACGGATGCGCTCGGCGATGCCGTCGATCGCGTCATGCAGCTCGTTGTACTGGCCGTCGAACAGGCTGTGCAGGCTCTGGAAGAACGGCCCGGTCACGTTCCAGTGGTAATTGTGGGTCTTCAGGTAGGTCGCGAAAGTGTCGGCCAGCACCGCGGTCATAATGCCGGCCGCCTTCTTGCGCGCAGCCTCGTTCAGGCCGATGTCGATGCCCGCTTCGTTCTGCCCGGCCGCTTTGGCCTTGCTCGATTTCGCCATGGTCACTTACCTCCTTCGATTTCCACAATGTAGGCAGGGACAAAGGCCTGGGCAAGGTATTTTAGAAATATTCTAAAATACCTTGCCGATCGTCAGGAGAGCGCAGCGCAGGCCCGCTGGATGCGGGTGCAGGCTTCTTTCAGGGCCTCGTCCGAGGTGGCGTAGGAAATGCGGAAATAGGGCGACAGGCCGAAGGCCGCCCCCTGCACCACTGCGACCCCTTCGCTCTCCAGGAGGTAGGTCACGAAGTCGCCGTCGGTCTCGATCACCTTGCCGTCCGGCGTCTTCTTGCCGATCACGCCCGCACAGGACGGATAGACATAGAAGGCCCCTTCCGGCCGCGGGCAGTTCAGCCCCTTGGCCTGGTTCAGCATGGCGACCACGAGGTCGCGGCGTTCCTTGAAGCGCTCGGCTCGGGGCGCGATGAAGTCCTGCGTGCCGGTGAGCGCCTCGACCGCGGCGGCTTGGCTGATCGAACAGGGGTTCGAGGTCGACTGGCTCTGGATCTTGGCCATGGCCTTGATCAGGGCGACGTCACCCGCGGCATAGCCGATACGCCAGCCGGTCATCGAATAGGCCTTGGAAACGCCGTTCACGGTCAGCGTGCGCGCATAGAGCCCGGGCTCGATCTCCGCCGGGGTCACGAACTTGAAATCGTCGTAGACGATGTGTTCGTACATGTCGTCGGTCATGATCCAGACGTGCGGATGCTTCATCAGCACGTCGCACAGCGGCTTCAGGTCGTCGTAGGAATAGGCCGCACCCGTCGGGTTCGAGGGCGAATTCAGGAACACCCATTTGGTCTTCGGCGTGATCGCCGCCTCG
>NZ_JBAZKR010000004.1:0-73085 GCF_041650655.1 Zavarzinia sp. | reverse complement strand
CCCGCCGCAGACGCTGCGCCCGATCGGGGACGACGTGCGCATCGTGATCGGCGAGCACACGATGATCCGCGAACATGCCACCATCCATCCGGGCACGGTGGGCGGCGGCGGTCTCACCTCGGTCGGCAACCACTGCCTGCTGATGGTTTCGAGCCATATCGGTCACGACTGCCATGTCGGCAACAATGTGGTGATGGCCAACAACGGCACGCTCGGCGGCCATGTGACGCTGGGCGACTTCGTCTATGTCGGCGGGCTCTCGGCGGTCCACCAGAACGTCCGGATCGGGGCGCACGCCATGATCGGCGGCATGTCCGGCGTGGAACAGGACGTGATTCCCTATGGCTCGGTCATGGGCAATCGCGCCTTCCTGGCCGGCCTCAACATCATCGGATTGAAGCGCCGCGGCTTCAGCCGCGAGCAGATCCATTCGCTGCGCCGGGCCTATCGCCTGCTCTTCGCCGACGAGGGCACGCTGGCCGAGCGTATCGCCGACTGCGCCGAGGAATTCGCCGACAGCGACGTGGTGATGGACGTGGTCGCCTTCATGCAGGCCGATTCCGCGCGCTCCTTCGTCCTGCCGCGCGCCGATCGTGGCGGCGCCTGAGGCCGCCGGCGGCGGCAAGCCGAAACTCGGCATCGTCGCCGGCGGCGGCGATCTGCCGGTGAAGCTGGTTGCCGCCTGCCGCCGGCAGCGACGGGCGTATTTCGTCGTCGGCCTGCGCGGTGCGGCGGTCGAACGGCCGGAGGACGGAATCGCCGACGCCTGGGCCTCGGTCGGTGAAATCGGGCGGGTGCTGGGCCTGCTGCGGGACGCCGGTTGTGCCGAAGTGGTGATGGCCGGCAATGTCGCCCGGCCCGATTTCTCCAGTATCCGCCTCGACTGGAAGGGCGTCCGGGTCATTCCCCGCATCGTCGCGGCGGCGCGCCGGGGCGACGAAGCGCTGCTGCGCTGCCTGGTCACCATTTTCGAAGAAGAGGGCTTTCGCGTCACCGGCGCGGACCAGGTGGTCGACGAACTGCTGCTGCCTGAAGGACCGCTGGGCGCCCATGGCCTGCCGGCCGCGTTGCGCGGCGATCTCGCCCGCGGCATCGAGGTGGTCGAGGCCATGGGCCGGGTGGATGTCGGCCAGGGGGCGGTCATCGTCGAAGGCTTGCCGCTCGCCGTCGAGGCGGCGGAGGGGACCGACCGCATGTTGGCGCGCTGCGCCGAACTCCGCCATGGCTGGACCCGGCGCGAGGGGCTTCTGGTGAAACTGCCCAAGCCGCAGCAGGAACGCCGCGTCGACCTGCCGACCATCGGCGTGCGCACGGTCGAGGGGGCCGCGGCGGCCGGTCTCGCTGGGATCGCGGCGGCGGCGGGGGCGACCTTGCTGATCGACCGGGCGGCCGTGATCGCCCAGGCCGATGCCCTCGGCCTTTTCGTGGTGGGGGTTCCCCGATGACCAATCTGCCGGGACTACGGCCGCTCAACGTCTTCGTGATCGCTGGCGAACCGTCGGGCGATGCCCTGGGGGCGCGCCTGATGGCGGCGCTCAAGCGCGAGACCGGCGGCAACATCCGTTTCTCCGGCGTCGGCGGACCCCTCATGTGCGCCGAGGGCATGGCGAGCCAGTTTCCCATGGCCGAATTGACCCTGCTCGGCGTCATGGAGGTGCTGCCCAAGGCGCTCCATGTGCTGCGCCGGGTGAACGAGGTGGCGGCCGCCATCATCGAGTCCCGGCCGGACGTCGTGGTGACCGTCGATGCGCCGGCCTTCGCCTTCCGGGTGGGCAAGAAGATCAAGGGCCGCGGCATTCCCCATGTCCACTATGTAGCGCCGACGGTCTGGGCCTGGCGGCCGCGGCGGGCCAAGATGGTGGCCGGCTTCCTGAACCATCTCCTGGTGCTCTTCCCCTTCGAGCCGCCTTATTTCGAGGTCCATGGCCTGGCCACCACCTTCGTCGGCCATTCGGTGGTCGAGGGGGCGGCCGATCTGCCGGCGCTCCAGGCGGCGGGGCAGGGGCTGCGGGCGCGCCTCGGCATCGCGCCCGAGCGGCCGGTCCTGGTCGTGCTGCCGGGCAGCCGGGGCAGCGAGGTGCGCCGGCTCGGCCCCGTGTTCGGCGACGCCCTGGGACTTGTGGCGCAGCGTTTCCCCGATCTCGCCGTGTTGGTGCCGACCGTGCCCAATGTCGCCGCCCTGGTGAAGCAGACCGTGGCCGCCTGGCCGGTGCCGGCGACCGTGCTCGAAGACGCGGCCGACAAGCTGCCCGCCATGGCGGCCGCCCGCGCCGCCCTGGCGGCCTCCGGCACCGTCGCGCTCGAGCTGGCACTCGCCGAGACGCCGGCCGTGGTCGCCTACCGCGCCAATCCGGTGAGCGCGCTGGTCTTCCGTCTGATGACCAAGGTCCGCTTCGTCAACCTGATCAACATCATGGAAGACCGCGCCGTGGTGCCGGAACTGTTGCAGTCCGCCTGCACACCGGAGCGCCTGGCGGCGGAAGTCGACCGCTTGTTGACCGACGACGGCGCCCGCCAGGACCAGATCGCATCCATGCACCGGGTGATGACCGCGCTCGGCCGCGGTGGGCCGGCCCCCTCGACCCGGGCGGCCCAGGCCATCCTGGCCGTGGCCGGACGCGTCGACAAGGGCTGAGGCCGCCGTGGCCGGCGCCCTGGACCTTCTGTTCCGCGGTGGCGCCGGCGTTCTTCTCCTGTTGCTGGCGTTCCGCCTGATGCGGGATTTCGCCAGGGTCACTGCGGCCCGGGCGGGGGCGGCTTTCGCCCTCGGGGTGGCGGCCTTGCTGGTCTGTTCGGCGCCGGGCGTGCACGAGGCGCTCGGTCCCTTCGCCGCGCCGGTGCTGGCCCTGGCGGCGGGCAACAACCTGGTCTTCTGGCTCTTCGCCGGGGCACTTTTCGACGAGGAATTCCGTTTCCGGCCCTGGCATGGGGCGGCCTGGGGGCTCGTCGTGGCGCTCGGCCTCGCCCATGGCTTCGGATTCGGCCCGGCGGAGCTGCTGCGACGGCTCCTGGCACTCCAGACCCTCGGCTTTTCGCTGGCGGCCGCTGCCATGGCCTTGGCGAGTTGGCGCGCCGACCTCGTCGAGCGCCGCCGTCGTCTCCGCCTTTTCGTCGTGCTGGCGGCGGCAGGGCACACGGTGACGAGCGGCCTCGCCGGGCTGATCGGGCCGGGCGGGCCGGCACTGAGCGATCCGCTGGGTACCGGGGCGATCCTGGCGATCGCCGCCGTGGTCGCCGCCACCCTGCTGCGGGTTGACGGTGCCAGCCTGTTCCCCGTCGCAGCGCCGGCGGGCGTGGCGCCGGCACCTGCGGCCGATCCCGCGGCCGTTGCCGCCCTGGAACGGGCGATGACGGTCGAACGCCTCTACCGGCAGGAGGGGCTGACCATCGGCCGGCTCGCCCAGGCCCGGGGAATGCCGGAATACCGGATGCGCCGGCTGATCAACCAGGGCCTCGGCTACCGCAATTTCACCGCCTTCCTGAACCACTACCGTTTGGGCGAGGTGAAGGCGGCGCTGGCCGATCCCGAACAGGCCGCGGTACCGATCCTGACCCTGGCGCTCGATGCCGGCTTCAACTCCCTCGGCCCCTTCAACCGCGCCTTCCGGGTCGAGACGGGCATGACGCCGAGCGATTTCCGCCGCGTTGCCCTGGCCGATTCCAGAATCGGCCAGCCGGCGCGGCGTCGGGGCGGCTGATTTTCGACTTCGGCGAGACCGTGGCACCGGGGCCGGCCAGGGTGGGGCACCCGAACCGGAGATCGTCATGAACCGCCGTCTTCTTTCCGTCCTCGCTGTCGCCGTCCTGGGGGTGGTCGCCGGCTGCGACAGCCTCGGCCGCGCCGTCGCCGTGCCGGTCCATCTCGCCAGCCATCAGCTCTGCTCGGCCGTCTTCGTCGGCGGGCTCGATGCCGATGGCTTCTACCGCGACGGGATCGCGCCGCAGATCGCTCCGCTCGGCGGATTGATCACCTATCGGGTCGACCGGGCGGCGCAGGCGGTGACGGCGGATCTGGCCGGGCTGGTGGTCAGCCGCGCGGTCTATCGCGGCGCGATCGGCTGTCAGATCGACCATGGGGGAGACATGGCCCCGCTCGAAATTCCGGCGACCACCGCCCCGAGATCACCGATCGCGGGGCCGGAGCCGGTCACCCCGTCCGATTCCGGCCTCGCCAAGGCCATGGACATGGCTTTCGCCGAGACGGAGGCGGCGCCTTACCGCGCCACCAAGGCGGTGGTGATTCTGCATGACGGCAAAGTGATCGCCGAGCGCTATGCCCCGGGTTACGGCGTGGAGACGCCCATGATCGGCTGGTCCATGACCAAGTCGGTGACCAATGCCCTGGCCGGCATCCTGGTCCGCCAGGGCCGGCTGAGCCTGGTGCAATCGCCCTTCGCCGATCCGGCCGATCCGCGCCACGGCATCACCGTCGAACATCTGTTGCGCATGACCAGTGGGCTCGATTTCGGCCAATCCCTGCGCCACAACTGGGCCAGCGCCTTCGATCCCTCGACCCAGATGGAATTCGACGCGCCCGACATGGCGGCGGAGGCCGCTGCCGCCCCCCTCGCGGCGGCGCCGGGCACGACCTGGACCTATTCCAACGGCAATACGATGTTGCTCGCCCGCATGATCCGCGACGCGGTCGGCGGCGATGCCGCTGCGGTGCTGCGCTTTGCCGAGCGGGAACTGTTCGACAAGCTGGGACTGGAGCATCCGGTCCTGGAATTCGATGGTACGGGTACGCCCGTCGGCTGTTCCCACATGTGGGCGACGGCCCGGGACTGGGCGCGTTTCGCCGAACTCTATCTCGACGACGGTGTCGTGGCGGGCGAGCGGCTGCTGCCCGAAGGCTGGGTCGCGTTCAGCGCGCGGCCGACCTCGGGGAGCGAAAATTACGGCTATGGCGCCGGCTTTTGGACCAATCGGGGTACGGGGCGGGGGGCCGCCATCCGGATCGCCGGCGGCATGCCGCCCGATGCCTTCATGGCGCGCGGCAACCAGGGCCAATATGCGATCGTCGTGCCCTCGGCCCGGCTGGTCGTCGTCCGCTTAGGCATGGCCTTCACCGAACGCGACGACATGGACGCGGTCGCCCATCTGGTCGGTGCCGCCGTCGAGGCCGTGAAATGAGCAAAAAAAAGCCGGGCCACGAAGGCCCGGCAAGTCATACAGGGAGGCTTCACGTCCAAAGATCGTGAAGGTGGTCAGGAGGAATGGGGGGCAAACCGCCTGACCGGATGCAGGACCGGGGGAGGAGAGTGGTCCGGCATCCAAGGCCGCTGCAAGCAGCGGCGTCGAAGAAATATTTACTGCCGCGCCGCCAGATCCACCATTGCGATTGCGAGCGCGGGCCGCTGCAAAAAATGCATGGAACTCGCGACCAATAAAAATCCCTGCCAGATCAACGACCTGACAGGGATGTTCGTTTGTTGCAGTGCGAAATCGCAGTGCGTCAGAAGCCCCACTCCGCGACTTTGCGGAGCATGAAGTCGCGGAATACCGCGATCCGCTTGGTGTCGCGCAGCTCTTCCGGATAGACGAAATAGGTGTCGAAGGTGGGGCCGCCGCTCTCCGGCAGGATCTGGGTCAGCTTCGGATTGCCGCGGGCCACATAGTCGGGCAGGGCGGCGATGCCGAGGCCGGATTCGACCGCGAGCATGAGGGCGTAGATGTTGTTCACCGTGAACACCGGCTTGCGCGGCCTCGTCGGATCGGACGATTTGGCGAGCAGCCAGTTCACGTCGGCCAGCGGCTGCGGCACCGAGGCGCCATAGGCGAGGATGGCGTGTTCGTCCAGGTCGTCGACCGTCTTCGGCGCGCCGAAACGCTTCAGATAGGCGGGCGCGGCATAGAGGTGGTTGGTCACCTGCACCAGGCGGCGCTGCACCAGGTCGGCCTGCACCGGGGCGCGGAAGCGGATGGCGATATCCGCCTCGCGCATGCCGAGGTCGAGCTCGTCGTCGTCCAGGATCAGATGGACCCGGATGTCGGGATAGAGATCCGAGAATTCCTTGATGCGCGGTGTCAGCCACAGCATGCCGAAGCTGACCGTGGTGGTGACCCGGAGTTCGCCGCGCGGCTTGTCCTTGGTGTCGGCCAGCATGGCCTCCGCCATCGCCAGCTTGGCGAAGACGTCATGCGCGGTGCGGAACAGAAGTTCGCCCTGCTCGGTCAGGATCAGGCCGCGGGCATGGCGATGGAACAGCGAAACCTTGAGGCTTTCCTCGAGCGCGCTGATCTGCCGGCTGACCGCAGACTGGGAGAGGTTCAGCACCTCGCCCGCATGGGTGAAGCTTCCCGCCTCGGCGACGGCGTGGAAGATTCGCAGTTTGTCCCAATCCATCATCGCGCGCCCCCCATATGCGCACGCAAGGCCGTCGTCACTCGGCTGCTGCCGCTTGTTCGTTGTCGTTCTGACCCAGGAACCGCTCCGCTTCCAGGGCGGCCATGCAGCCCATGCCGGCGGCGGTCACCGCCTGGCGGAAGACGTGATCCTTGACGTCGCCCGCGGCGAACACGCCGGGGATCGACGTCGCCGTCGAATCCGGTGCGGTCAGCAGGTAACCCTGGTCGTCCATCGGCAGCTGGCCCTTGAACAGCTCGGTCGCCGGGCTGTGGCCGATGGCGACGAAGAGGCCGTCGGTCGCGAGTTCGCTCACCGCCCCGGTTTCGAGGTTGCGCAGGCGCACGGCGGTGACGCCCGGCGGATCGTCGGTGCCCAGCACTTCCTCGACCGCGCTGTGCCAGATCACCGAGACCTTGGGATGGGCGAGCAGACGGCGCTGGTTGGTCTTGTCGGCGCGCAGCTCGCCCCGGCGGTGCACCAGGGTGACATGGGCGGCGTGATTGGTCAGATAGAGCGCTTCCTCGACCGCGGAATTGCCGCCGCCGACGACGACGACCTGTTTGCCGCGGTAGAAGAAACCGTCGCAGGTGGCGCAGGCCGAGACGCCGAAGCCCTGGAAGCGCTTCTCCGATTCGAGGCCCAGCCATTTGGCGCTGGCGCCGGTCGCGATGATCAGCGTGTCGGCCGTGTAGATCGTGCCGGAATCGCCGGTCAGGGTGAAGGGCCGGCGGGAGAGGTCGACCGCCGTGATCACGTCGTCGATGATGGTGGTGCCGACATGGCGGGCCTGGGCCTCCATTTGCTCCATCAGCCAGGGCCCCTGGATCGCATCGGCGAAGCCGGGGAAATTCTCGACCTCGGTCGTGATGGTCAACTGGCCGCCCGGGGTCAGGCCGCGCACCATCACCGGATCGAGGCAGGCGCGCGCGGCATAGATCGCCGCGGTACAGCCGGCGGGACCGGACCCGATGACGAGGACCCTCGCGTGACGACGCTCGGACATGGCTCACTGCTCCCTGTTCTGGTCGTGCCGGGCGCATGATCTGGCGCAACGACACGCGGCGAGAATCGCCCATATAGGGTTCCCATCAGCTCCATGTTATGCGCTGCGAGCATGGCCCGCCAAGAGGCGGCGCGAGGCTTTTGCAGTGCAACTTGACGGCGACTGATTCTGCCGCTTATTCAGCCCGGAGTCGGCCTTTGCCGCGCTCGTTGCGGGCAAACGTGAAATTTTCTTTCGTATTGCCCGGCCGGGCACGATAATGCGCCGCCGAAGGGGGAGCGCATGACCAAGGTAAAGCTTGACGAGATCGACCTGCAGATCCTGGACCACCTGCAGACCGACGGCCGGATGACCAATGTCGACCTGGCCCGCCAAGTCGGGATTTCGGCGCCACCCTGCCTTCGCCGGGTCCGGGCGCTCGAGGAATCCGGCTATATCAAAGGCTACCACGCCGAGGTGGATGCCGAGGCGCTGGGCTTCGAGGTCACGGTCTTCGCCATGGTCGGCCTGGCCTCCCAGGCCGAATCGGATCTCGTCGCCTTCGAGGAGCGGGTGCGGGCCATGCCGCTGGTCCGCGAATGCTGGATGCTGAACGGCGAAATCGACTTCATCCTGAAGATCGTGGCCCGCGACCTGGCCGAATTCCAGGGCTTCCTGACCCGCGAACTGACGCCGGCGCCCAATGTCGCCAGCGTGAAGACCAGTTTCACGATCCGGAACGGCAAGCACGCGCCGGGCGTGCCCTTCGGCTTGGCGCCGCGGCCGCACCGGACGCGGTGAACGAGGCTTCCGTCAGGCCGCCCGGGCGTTGACGGCCAGCAGGCCGCCGTCGCCGATGGCGCCGCGGCCGGGCACCACGATGCGGGGCCGGCCGAAGCGGGCGATCACCGAGCGCAGGGCATGGCGCCGCGGCGCCGCCGAATCGCGCGCGGCCTCGGCCGCCGGCAGGACCATGGCGCCACCAAAGAGCAGGCCCGAATCCTCGATATAGACGACGGTATTGCCGCGGGTGCGGGCGGCGCCCGGGTGGAAGACCTCGAGCTGGCGGCCGCCGACGTCGAAGGACAGCGCTTCGCCGGCCCAGCCGGTCGCCGGCACCGGCAGGCCGCGCGACAGGGCGGCGGCCACGGTGGTCTCGTGGGCGAGGCTCGGCAGGTGGCGGGCGTGCAGGGCGTCGAGCCCGCCCAGGCGGTCCGTCTCGGCTTCGCTGCCGTAGAAGCCGAGGGGGGCGCCAGTGGTCAGGCGGTCGACCGTGCCGAGCAGGCGTTCGGTATCGGCCGCGGTCCAGGCGGTGTCGATCAGCAGGGCGGCGTTCAGCCCGACCACGACCAGACCGTTGGAGGCGATCAGGGCACCCCTGGCGTCATGGTCGAAAGAGGTGTGCAGATAGATGCCATCGGCGATCCGGCGAAGCTCGGGCGTCGGCACTGCGGTGTTCTGCATGATCGCGGCCCCCTTCCGCCGCGCCGGGAAGATGGCGCGGCGATCGGGCGGCGGTCGGGCGAGGTCGTGGCGAAATTGAGGCGGGCGTCAGCTCAGCGGGGCGGTCGCCGCGGCCAGCCAGGCCCTTGTCCGGGCATCGACCAGGGGCGAGACCGCGGACATCACACGGGCGTGATAGGCGTCGACCTGGGCGATCTCGGCCGGGGTCAGCAGGGCGGTCTCGATCAGGCGGCGGTCGTAGGGCACCAGGGTCAGGGTCTCGAAGCCCAGCATCTCGCGCTCCGCCCCCGGCGGATCGGGCAACCGCGTGACCACGATCAAGGTCTCTATCCGGATGCCGTAGGCCCCGGTCTTGTAGTAGCCGGGCTCGTTCGAGACGATCATGCCGGGCTGCAGCGCCACCGTGTTCGGCATCTTGGAGATCCGCTGCGGCCCTTCGTGAACGCAGAGGAAACTGCCGACGCCATGGCCGGTGCCATGGTCATAGTCGAGCCCCGCCTGCCACAGCGGGCTGCGCGCCAGGATATCGAGCTGCGAGCCCGAGGTGCCGGCCGGAAACCGCGCGGCGCCCAGGGCGAGGTGACCTTTCAGGACCAGGGTGTAACGATTGCGGTGCTCCGGGCTCGGGCTGCCCAGGGCCAGCGTCCGGGTAACATCCGTGGTGCCGTCCGGATATTGCGCACCCGAATCGAGCAGCAGCAGGCTGCCGGGATCGAGGCGGCGGGCGGTCGCCGGGGTGGCGCGGTAGTGGACGATGGCGCCGTTCGGCCCGGCACCCGCGATGGTATCGAAGCTCGGACCGCGAAACAGGGCGTGGCGCGCCCGGGCGTGGGCCAGACGCTCTACCACGTCGAGTTCGTCCAGGGTCTCGCCGGCAGCGAGCGAGTCGTCGAGCTGGCGCAGGAAGACGGCGATGGCGGCACCGTCGCGCACATGGGCGGCCCGGCTGCCGGCGACTTCGACCGGGTTCTTGATCGCGCGCGGCAGGGCGCAGGGGTCGAGTCCGGGCAGGGGGGTGCCGCCCGCCGCCTCGATCCGGCTGGAGAGCCAGACCGCGCCGGTCGCCTGATCGATCCGGACCCGCGCCCCGGCGGCGCCGAGGGCATCGAGCGCCGGCCCCAGGTCTTCCGGTGCCGCGACCGTGACCCGGTTGCCCAGGTGGTGGCGAGCCGCTGGGGTCACCTTGGCGGGATCGACGAAGAGGCGGACGTGGCCGCCATCGGCTGCTTCCAGCACGGCGAAGCCAAGGCTCAAGGGATTGTTCGGCACGTCCATGCCGCGCACGTTGAGGAGCCAGGCGAGGCCGTCCGGCGCGCTGATCACGGCGGCGTCGAGCCTGTCGGCGGCCAGCGCGCGGGCGAGGCGGGCGATCTTGTCCTCATGCGCTTCGCCGGCCAGTGCCAGGTCCTGCACGATCATGGGCGAGAGAGGGGCGGGGGGCCGGCCGTTCCAGATCGCATCGACGGGATTGTCTTCGACCGCGACCAGTTCGGCGCCCGCCGCCGCCGCCGCGCGTTCGATCGCGGCGATGCCGGCCTTGGTGTGGAGCCACGGGTCGAAGCCCAGCACGTCGCCCGGCTTCAGGGCCGCGGCCAGCCAGTCGGCCGGCGGCTCCTCGATCAGGTGCCGGGGCGCGAAGAGGGCGGTGTCGACCTGGTCGCGCACCTGGAGCGTATAGCGCCCGTCGACGAAGATCGCGGCCCGGTCGGCCAGCACCACGGCGAGCCCGGCCGAGCCGCTGAAGCCGGTCAGCCAGGCCAGGCGCTGGGCCGACGGCGGGATGTATTCGCCCTGGTGCTGGTCCGCCAGGGGGACCAGGAAACCGGTCAGGCCGCGGCGCGCCATTTCGGTGCGAAGCGCGGCCCGGCGGTCGGCGCTGGCGGCCCGGCCTTCGGCGATCGGGGCGAGCAGGCGGGGTCGGGCGGCGCCGACCAGGCGGGCGATCGCCTGCGCCGCTTCGGGGCCGGCACCGGGGGCCACCACGGCGGCCAGATCGGCCGGTCGTTCCGCCATACCGGCCGCTGCAGCAGCCAGGCGGCCCGTGATTTCGTCCGAATCGCCCAGGGCGGCGAGATCGACCGGATCGAAGAGGGCCTGCAGAGCCGGCTCCGATGTGCTCATTTTTTCACCTCTTTCGGGCCTGCGCGATGTGTCGTGCCAAGAAGCTATGCATTTAGTGGGACGATACTTTGTTTCCAATGCGCTGGACGCATATCTCCGCTGTCTGCGCCCCCCTGACCGGGCTTCGCTGCACCGCGTATATAGGTATCGACGGTAACGCCAACCAAGGGAGAAGCACCATGGCTTACTTTCCGACCAAGGCGTCCCGCTCGCATGTTGGGTACGGTTTCGGTAGTGCCGAGAGTTTCATCACGGGGCCTGCGCTGGTGACGGCGCGCGTTCTGCCGCTGGTGGGGCTGGGCATCTTCGTTTGGGAGATCCTGATGTTTGTTGCCAAGGGTCCAAAAATGCTGATGCAGGCGCTGTCCGGCTTCTGGGCGCGTCAGCGCCTCCGTGCCGAATTGTCCGCTCTTGACGACCGTATGCTGTCCGATATCGGGCTGGAACGCGGTCTGATCGATGGCGTCGTCGCCGGACGTATTCGGCGGGATGCCAAAGTGCCGGCGACGGCAAAGGCGACTCCGGCTACCGCGGCGAATGAAAACGCCGCGCGGAAGAGCGCTGCTTGAGGCATCCGGTGCACCCGTCGGTGCGCCGAACATTGTGACGAGACGCCGTGCTGGGCGATCCCGGTCCGCCCCTCAGGGAGCGAGCACCAGGGTCGCCCAGCCGTCTTTCCGGATCCTGTCTTCGAGGAAGAGGCCGCGCGTCCTGAACGCGGTCAGTACCATCTGCTCCTGGCCGACCAGCAGGCCCGACAGCACGACCCGTCCGTTCCCCGCCAGAATGTCCGAGAGCTGATCGGCCAGCAGCATGAGCGGCCGGGCCAGGATATTGGCGATGATCAGGTCGAAGGGTGCGGTCGCCTGGATCTTCCGCTCGCGCACGCCGTCCGCCACCGTATAACGGGCAGCATTCCAGATGCCATTGTCGGCGGCATTCCTGCGCGCCGTCTCGACCGCCACGGGGTCGACGTCGCTGGCCCACAGCACGGGCGGATGCCACAGTTTCTCCGCCACCATGGCGAGGATGCCGGAGCCGCAGCCGACGTCGATCACCTTGGCGAAACGGCGCCGTTTCGCCAGGCGTTCCAGGGCGAGCACGCAGCCGGCCGTGGTGGCATGGCGCCCGGTGCCGAAGGCGAGGCCGGCCTCGATTTCGAGCGGAATCGCCGCGACCGGCGGCATTTCCGGCGCGTCCGGCCCATGGATCCAGAAGCGGCCGATGGCGAGCGGGCTCAGGATCTTCTGCGTCTCCGACACCCAGTCGACGTCGGGCAGCACGCGCCATTCGATTTCGGGCAGTTCGATCCCGGCGATCTCGGCCGCCTGGACCAGGGCATCCGCCAGTTCCTCGCGGTCGCCGTCGGGGCCGAGCAGGGCTTCGAGGGTCCAGGTGGCACCGTCGTCCTTGGTCATGGTGGTGAGTGCCACCACGAGGTCGGAGAGCATCAGCTCGAAGGCGCCGACCGCTTCGGGCGGCAGCGTCAGATGGGCTTCGATCAGCCCGGCACCGGGGTTCATGGAGTCCTCACGCCTTGGTGACGAAGGCGGCGATCACCTTTTTGGCGCCGGCCTTGTCGAAAGTGATGTCTAGCTTGTTGCCGTCGATCCTGGTGATCCGGCCGTGGCCGAATTTCTGGTGGAAGACGCGCTCGCCGGTGACGAAATCGTCGCCCGTGTTGTCGGTCGCCACCATGCGCTCGACGGGCAGGTCGATGGTCCGCGCCGCGGCCCGCTGGAAACCGGGGCTCAGGCCCCGGGTGCCGAAAGTATCTTCGCGGAGTGCCGTGCCGAAGGGCTTTTCCGGCGCCGAGCCGCCCCAGAGGCCCGGTTGTGCCTCGATCTGCACGTGATCGCGCGGCAATTCGTCGATGAAGCGGGACGGAATGGCGCTCTGCCACTGGTTGTAGATGCGGCGGTTGGCGGCATGGGAGACGATCGCCGTCTCGCGCGCCCTTGTCAGCCCGACATAGGCGAGGCGGCGTTCCTCTTCGAGGCCGGAGAGGCCGTTCTCGTCGAGGCTCCGCTGCGAGGGGAACAGGCCTTCCTCCCAGCCGGGCAGGAAGACGACGGGGAATTCCAGGCCCTTGGCGCCGTGCAGCGTCATCAGGGTGACCATGTCCTGGTCGGCGTCGCCCCGTTCGATCTCCATCACCAGGGCGACATGGTCGAGGAAGGCGGAGAGCGACTCGAAGCCCGCCATGGCGTCGACCAGTTCCTTCAGGTTGTCGAGCCGGCCCGGCGCCTCGGCCGATTTGTCCGCCTGCCACATCGCCGTGTAACCCGATTCGTCCAGCACCGTCTCGGCCAGTTCGGTGTGGGGCAGGTCGCGGGCGGCGGCGCGCCAGCGGGCGAAATTGCCGATCAGGTCGCGCAATGTGGCGCGCGCCTTGGGCTTCAGCTCGTCGGTCTCGACGATCAGCGAGGCAGCGTGATGGAGCGAGATGCCGCGCGCCCTGGCCATCACGTGCAATTGCTGGACCGTGGTGTCGCCCAGGCCCCGTTTGGGCACGTTGACGATCCGCTCGAAGGCGAGATCGTCGTCCGGCTGCATCACGACCCGGAAATAGGCCATGGCATCGCGGATTTCCTGGCGCTCGTAGAAGCGCGGGCCGCCGATCACGCGGTAGGGCAGGCCGGTCGCCACGAAGCGCTCTTCGAAGGCGCGGGTCTGATGACCGGCGCGCACCAGGATCGCCATCTCGGAAAGGCGCCGGCCGCGGCCGCGCATTCCTTCGATCAGGTCGGCGGTAGCGCGGGCCTCCTCCTCGCCGTCCCAATAGCCGACGACGCGGACCTTCTCGCCCATCTCGTCCTCGGTCCACAGGGTCTTACCGAGGCGGCCTTCGTTGGCCGCGATCAGGCCGGAGGCGGCGGCCAATATGTGGCCGGTGGAGCGGTAGTTGCGTTCGAGGCGGATCACCGTGGCGCCCGGGAAATCCTGCTCGAAGCGCAGGATGTTGCCGACCTCGGCGCCGCGCCAGCCGTAGATCGACTGGTCGTCGTCGCCGACGCAGCAGAGATTGCGCCACTTCCGGGCGAGCAGGCGGAGCCACAGATATTGGGCGACGTTGGTGTCCTGATATTCGTCGACCAGGATATATTTGAAGCGCCGCTGCCAATCCTCCAGCACGTCCGCATGGTTCTGGAAGATGGTGATGACGTGGAGCAGGAGGTCGCCGAAATCGGCGGCGTTCAGGGTCTTCAGCCGCTCCTGATAGGCGGCGTAGAGCTGCTTGCCCTTGCCGTCAGCGAAGGAATGGGCGTCTTCCGAGCCGAGGCGGTCGGGCGTCAGGGCGCGGTTCTTCCAGCGGTCGATCAGGGTGGCCAGGCTGCGTGCCGGGAAGCGCTTCTCGTCCATCCCCTCGGCCGCCAGGATCTGCTTCATCAGGCGGATCTGGTCGTCGGCGTCCAGGATGGTGAAATTGGGCTGCAGGCCGACGAGTTCGGCGTGGCGGCGCAGGATGCGCGCCGCGATCGAATGGAAGGTGCCGAGCCAGCTCATCCCCTCGGCCACGCCGCCGATCAGGGCGGCGACGCGCTGCTGCATCTCGCGCGCGGCCTTGTTGGTGAAGGTCACGGCCAGGATCTGGCCGGGCCAAGCCTTGTTCTGGTGCAGGAGATGGGCGATCCGGGTGGTCAGCACGCGGGTCTTGCCGGTGCCGGCACCAGCCAGCACCAGCACGGGGCCGTCGGTCGCCTCGACCGCGGCGCGCTGCTCGGGATTGAGGCCGTCGAGATAGAAGGGCTGGGCGGCCGGGGCCGAAGGGGCGGGCACCGCCGGCCCGTCGTCATCCCAGCCGGCGGGGTCGAAGGGATCGATGCTCATCGCTTCAGGCCGATCGACTGGCCGAGGCCTTCCGGCCGGGGCAGCAGGGCATGGGCTGCCAGCATCTCGGCGAACAGGGCTTGATGCGCCTCCGGCATGGGGGCGGAGCGGCGGCGGTCGAGATCGACGTGGAGGGCCACCTGTTCCGAGGTCGCGGCCAGGAAGCCCGACTCGCCGTGGCGCATCTCCATGAAGTAATGCAGGCGCTTGGGGTCGCGGTCGATCAGCAGGAAGGAAAAAGCCAGGGGATCACCCTGGGTCACTTCCTGGAGATAGCGGACATTGGTCTGCAGCACGAAGAAGGAGTGATTCGTCCGCTCGACATAGGCTTTGCCGCAGTCGAAGCGGTCGAAGGCGCGGTCCAGCGCCTGGTCGAAGGCCAGCGTGTAATAGCCGACATTCATGTGGCCGTTGTAGTCGATCCATTCGGGTCGGACGACGGCTTGGCCGCAGTCGAGGGGGGCTTCGATAGACATGGCCGGATCATAGAGAGAAGGGCAGGGGCTGGGAAGGGTGCGGCCGGAACCGCCAGACTGCGGCCGGGTTTCAGATCTGGGTGGGGCGGCAATTGCGGAGACGGGACCATGTCCGATCGATTCACGCAGATTCCGAAAGCGGCCTTCCTGGCCCTGCTTCTCGGCGGGGCAGCCCTCGCGGCGGCCCCCGTCGCCCTCGATGCCGCCCTGGCCAAGGGTAATGGCGGCGGTGGCGGCGGTGGCGGTGGCGGTGGCGGTGGTGGCAATGGTGGCGGCAACGGCGGTGGCAACGCGGGCGATCACGGCAATGCCGGCGACCACGGCGCGGCTGCCGGCAAGGGCGCTGGCGATGCCTCGGCCCACGGCCGCAGTACGGCCGAGCAAGCAGCGGTGAACGGTCTCGAGCATTCGACCCGCGGCAGGGCATTGGCCGACGCGGCCGAGACCTATGCCCATCCGGACGACCTCGGGGCGCTGAACGCCGCCCATGCTTCGCCGACTGCGCTCGCCCATGCCGCCCCCGATTCGGCGGTCGGCAAGATCGCATCCTATGACACCGCCCGCACGGCCGCCCTGGGGCTGACCGATCCGGTGGCGCGCGATGCCGCCTTGGCTGCCGCTGCGGCGCGACTGGCGGCCGATTTCGGCATGACCCTCGGCCCGGCAGAGATCGCCGCTGTGGACACGATTCTGGACAGCCGCAAGTGATGCGGGGCGCTCACGCCCCGGGGCGACGGCCGCTGCCGCCGAGCGGAGGGCGCTTCGACAGGCAGTTTGCCGAGTGTGATCCACGACATTGGCACGGCGGGGCCGGTTTGTTAGCGTCCATGGCGAAAGTGCTTGCCTGAAGCATCGTCGGGGGACGGTCGGGACGAGGGTGGAAGCCGCTCGTCCCGACTGCTGCCCGCGCCCAGCCGGGGTCATCGTCCATGTCAACGCCCAGCAATTCCGAACCCGCCGTTCCGCCGCCCGCCCGGGCGTCGCGCTGGTGGCTGGTGCCGGCGGGCGTCGGCGTCGCCCTGGTCTTCCTGGCGCTCGGCTTCTGGCTCGGCTGGGCCTTGCTGGCCGACAAGCTGAATGGCCTCGAGGGCCGTGCCAGCCTGATCGACGAGGCCCAGACCCGGCAGGCGATCGAGGCCCAGCGCCAGACCAACGACGCCCTGCAGAAGCGGATCGACGAGGCCAAAAAGGCGCTTCAGGGCAATGTCTGCACCATGGAGGATCCTTTCTCCGGCCTGCCGCCGCTGCCCGAGACCCAGGCGCCACCCGCCCAGGCCACGCCGACGCCGGAAGGTGGCCAAGCCTTCGAAGGGACCTTGCTCGACCTGATCGACGGTGCCGTCGTCCTGGTCCTGGCGCCGACCAACGACGGGGTCGAGATGGGCTCCGGCTTCTTCGTGGCGCCAGGCCTCGTGGTGACCAACGCCCATGTCGTCGCCGGTGCCGCCGGGCAAGTCTTTGCCACCTCGAAGCCTTTAGGCGGGGCGCACAGGGCGACCGTCGTCGCCTCCACCAATGCGACCAGTCCGGGCGAGGTCGATTTCGCCCTGCTCAGGGTCGACGGCGCGCCCACGACCATCCAGCCGCTCTCGCTGACCACCACGGTCGCCAAGTTGGACCATGTCGTCGCCGCCGGCTTCCCCGGCATCGTGATCGAGGGCGACCAGGCCTTTCAGCGCCTGATGGAACAGGGCGACGCCTCGGCCGTGCCGGAAATGGCGGTCACCAGCGGCGAGGTTTCGGTCATCCAGGAACTCCAGGGCGGGGTTCCGGTGGTGGTCCATACCGCCGGCATATCGCCCGGCAATTCGGGCGGTCCGCTCGTGGACCGCTGCGGCCGCGTGGTCGGCGTGAACACTTTCCTCCGGGTCGAAGCTTCGCAGGCGGTGCGGGTCAACTACGCCCTCTCGGCCAGCAAACTGGTCGAATTCCTCAAAGGACAGGGCATCGGCTTCCATGAGCTGACCGGCAAATGCGTGCCTGCCAACGCCCCGGCGACGCCGCCCGGTCAAGCCCCGCAGACCCCGCCCGGCCAGGGCGGCGCCGCGGCCCCCGCGACTCCGGCCCCCGCGACTCCGGCCCCCGCGACTCCGGCCCCCGCCGCGCCAGCTCCGGCTGCGCCGGCTCCCGCGCGACCGGCCAATCCGGCCGGTCCGTCGAGCGGCCAGTAACGCATCGCCATGACCAGCCAACTCGTCACCACGACACGGTCGACCGAGGTCCATGCCCTCGGCACCGGCGGCCAGCCGGTGACCCTGGCCTATGACCAGATCGCGCAATATCTGCGCCGCAACCTCACGCCCGACCATGCCGCCCTGCTGGCCGAGCCGAATTTCGACCCCGCCCGCGGCCAGATCGACTGGTATGCCGAAGGCAGCGGCAGCCCGCGCCGCCTGACCGAACTGCCGGAGGCCGAACGCCGCCCGCTGGAAGACCGGATCGGCCTGCTCTCGGGCGAAATCCGGACGCGGGGCGAAGCCCTCTCCGCCTCGCGCGACGGGGCGGAGCGGCTGATGGGCCAGATGCTGCTCTCGGCCCTCGAGATTCCGTCGCTCGACCATGTCTATGTGCTCGACGGCCGGCCGGTCTTGACTGCCTGGGGTAATGTCATGCAGGGGGAGGGGGCTGCACGGGGCGTGCTGACCCGCTTCCGCCGGGGCGTGATCCCACCCCCGCCGCCGCCCGAACTGCCGCCGCCGCCGGCCACCGTGGTCGCCATGGCGCCGCCGCCCCGGCGCTTTCCCTGGTGGCTCGCCATCCTCTTCGCCCTTCTTCTGCTGCTGGCCGGGCTCGCCTGGTGGTTCTGGCCGCGCATCCTGGCGCTCTTCGCCATTCCGGAGCCGGTCTGCGGCATCAATCCGAACGAGATTGCCCTGATCCAGGAGCGCGACGAAGCCAGCGCCCAGGAAGCGATCCTGCGCCGCGAGCTGGCCGACCTGGAGCGCCGCATCGCCGAAAAGCGCCTGGCCTGCCGGCCTCCTCCGCCCCCGCCGCCGCCCCCTCCACCACCACCGCCACCGCCGCCGCCACCGCCGCCGCCACCGCCGCCACCCGTGTCGCCGCCGCCACCACCACCGCCGCCGCCGTCGGTGAACGAGGACGATCGCCGTGTGCAGCGCGACGGCGGCCAGCGCGGCAAGATGCAGGTGATCCTGGCCTGGGACGATCCGAACGATGTCGACGTCCATGTCGTCTGCCCGAACGGCCAGCGCATCTATTGGGATCATGTGAGTGCCTGCGGCGGCGAGCTGGACATCGACCACAACCGCTACGACGACCGGGTGATCATGGACCCGGTCGAGAACATCGTCTGGGTCGACGATCCGCCACCGGGCCAATACCGGATCGAGGTGCAACTGCCGAAGGCGCGCGGCATTTCCCGCTCGCACTACCGCATCACGCTGCGCCGCGAGGGCCATCCGGACGAAGTCTTCGAAGGCACGGTCGACCAGGCGCGCAACCGGAACGACACGAAGATCGTTCACGTCTTCAACGTGCCGTGATGTACCGTGCTACAAGGGGTGGGCCGCAGGGTCCGATGGTTGCGAGAAGATGCTGAAACGCCTGACTACGTTCCGCCGCCTGGTGAGTCTGGTGCCGAGCAGCGGGCTCCAGTTCCTCGATTTCGGCTTCGACATCGATGCCCTGCCCAAGGTCACCCGCGCCTTCTGGGAAGAGCCGGTGGCCAATACGGTGACCGCCG
Source organism: Zavarzinia sp. (assembly GCF_041650655.1). Taxonomy (GTDB): domain Bacteria; phylum Pseudomonadota; class Alphaproteobacteria; order Zavarziniales; family Zavarziniaceae; genus Zavarzinia. Next base: position 54,159 of record NZ_JBAZKR010000004.1, on the reverse strand, counting down.
AGGGCCAGCAGCAGGTCGTGCTGCGCGGCCTGCAATTCGACGAGACCAGGGGTGGCCTGGTCGACCCGCGCACCGGCCAGCTCGCCCCGTCGGACGACGTCTATGAACTGAACGGGCGAAAGGGCCTGGAACCCTTCCTCGGCCGCTGGGTGCCGCTGCCCTATCTCAAGGTCAAGGCCAAGGCGGGTGACGGGGCCGACATCTTCGACCAGGGGCCGAGCAATTGGGCGCGGCTCCGCGTCGTCGAACTCGCCGAACGGGACCGCGACGGTTTCAGCCACCGTGCGACGCTCGCCTTCGATACGGCGCTGGGCAACCGCCTGCCTGGCCGGCCCTATGTCATGCCGAGCCCGACCGACGCCACGGAGCAGCAGGAATTCGCCCTGGTCGCCGAGGACGACAAGAATGCCTGGTTCATGGAGGAAGCCTGGGTCGACCAGTGGCTCGACGAGAATTTCCGCGAGTTCAAGCAGGCCCAGCGCCCGAACCGCCCGCTGCGCGACGAGGATTTCCCCCATGCCTGCGAGCATTGGGCGCGCTATCTGACCTTGCTCGCCCTGATCGACGCAGCCGAGATCCTGCCCCGAGTCCGCCTGATCGACACGCTGTCCGAAGCGGGGCGCCATATTCCGGTCGAGGTCGACCTGGTGCTCGACATCGGAAATTCCAGGACCTGCGGCATCCTGATGGAATCCCATGCCGACGACCGCATGGACCTGAACGATTCCTATGTCCTCGAGCTGCGGGACCTGGGCCATCCCGAGCAGGCCTACGGCAAGCCGTTCGAGAGCCGGGTCGAATTCGCCCGGGCGAGCTTCGGCAAGGAGGCGGCCTCGCGCCGATCGGGCCGGGCCAATGCCTTCTGGTGGCCGAGCCCGGTCAGGATCGGGCCGGAAGCCATGCGGCTCGCCGGCGATGCCCTGGGCAACGAGGGGGCGACCGGCCTGTCCAGCCCCAAGCGTTACCTCTGGGATACCAGGGCGCTGGCCCAGGGCTGGCGTTTCAACGGCCTCGGCCCCGACGGCGTCACCACCGAACCGCCGGTCTCCGGCCCGATCATGGGCTTGATGACCGAAGAGGGCGAGGTGCTGCGCCAATTGCATGACGGCCGGGGCCAGCCGGCGGTCAGGGCCAAATTCTCCCGTTCGGCGATCTACAGCCTGATGCTGGCGGAAATCCTGTTCCAGGCGCTGGCCATGATCAACGCGCCGGAAATCCGCCTGGCCCGGCGCCACGGCGACGTGCCGCGCCGGCTGCGCCGGATCGTGCTGACCATGCCGCCGGCCATGCCGGTCGCGGAGCAGCGGATCATGCGCCGGAGGGCGGAAGCCGCGGTCAAGCTGGTGTGGGACCTGATGGCCCAGGCCGCGGCCGATGGCAGGCTGCCGCCGGAACCGGCCGTGGTGCTCAATCTCGACGAGGCTTCGGGGACCCAACTCGTCTATCTCTATACCGAGATCACGCAGAAGTTCCGCGGCGACTACGGCGCCTTCTTCGCCTTGAAGGGCAAGATCCGCGACGGTGAAGGTTACGGGGCGGAAGCCGCCTTGCGCATCGCCTCGATCGACATCGGCGGCGGCACCACGGACCTGATCGTCACGACCTATACGGTCGAGGGCCAACGGGCGATCAATCCGAACCAGAATTTCCGCGAAGGCTTCAAGCTCGCCGGTGACGACATCTTGGCCGCGGTGATCGAGCGTCACGTCCTGCCGGCGATCGGCGCCGGCCTGGCCGCTGCCGGTATCGCCGATCCTTCCGCCCTGCTGAAGAAGCTGTTCTCCGGCAATCGCGGTTCGGAGACCGAGTTGGAACGCCACCTGCGCCGGCAGTTCGTCGCCCAGGTGCTGGAGCCCGCCGGGCTCTCGCTGCTCCATGCCTACGAGCAGGGCGGGGCGGGGCCCCAAGTGGGCGTGGAGACGCGCCGGCTCGACCAGGTCTGGGATCGCGGCCTGCCACCGTCGGCCCGTGTGCTCGCCTTCTTCGCACGGGAAGCGGGGGATTACGGCGCGACCGGCTTCGACCTCGCCGCCGTGCCGGTGGAGATCGACCTCGCCGCGATCGAGGCGACCGCGCTCGGCGTCATCGGCCAGACTCTGGCCGACCTCGCCGAAGTGATCCACGCCTATGACTGCGACGTCCTCCTGCTCTCCGGCCGGCCGTCGCGCCTGCCGGCCGTGATCAAGGTGATGCTGGCCAAGCTTCCCGTGATGCCGGACCGGGTGGTGCCCATGCATCAGTATGCGGTCGGGAGCTGGTATCCTTTCCGCGACGTGAATGCCCGGATCGAGGACCCGAAGACCGCGGCCGCCGTGGGCGCCATGCTGTGCGGCCTGGCGGAAGGCCATCTCGAAGCCTTCCTGATGCGGACCTCCAAGCTCACCATGAAGTCGACCGCGCGCTTCTTCGGCGAGATGGAGATTTCCGGCCAGATCCGGCGCCGCAACGTCTTCCTGTCCGATCCGACCCTCGACAAGAAGACGGGCGAGGGCGGGGGCGAGACATTCGTGCTCGATTTCTACGCCCCGGTCTTCATCGGTTTCCGCCAGCTCGACCTCGAACGCTGGCCGGCGACGCCGCTCTATTTCCTGGAATTCGCCGGTACCGGCGGCGCCGCTGGCCTGGCACTGCCGCTCAAGGTGACGCTGGAGCGGGCCGAGGTCGATGTCGACCATCTGGAACGCTGGGAAGAATTCCGCATCACCGAGGTCGAGGATGCGGAAGGCAATCCGCGCCGCGGCCAGGTCGCACTTCGCCTGCAGACGCTGAAATCGGCGCAAGGCTATTGGCGCGACACCGGCGTGCTGAACGTAATGTGAGACGGGACATGAGCAGCGATCAGCAGGCCGAGAACGAGAAGCTGAAGGCGCTCGCCGCCCGCACGGCGGAAGTGGCGGGCGGCGCGCTCGACTGGTTCCAGGCCCATCCGGGCAAGCTCAAACAGGACGAGGCGGCGCTGCGCCGGGATTTCCGGCGTTACGCGACGGGCGCCCGCAAGCTCGCGGCGGCCGCGGTCCGGCCCATGTGCGTCTCGGTCTTCGGGCCGAGCCAGGCCGGCAAGTCCTATCTGATCTCGGCCTTGGCGCGGAAGGGCACCGACCGCCTGATGGCGGTGTTCGAAGACCGCACGCTCGATTTCGTCGCCGAACTCAATCCCGAAGGCGGGCAGGAGGCGACCGGCGTCGTCACCCGCTTCACCATGCGCCGCCAGGCGGGGCCGGCGGGCAAGCCGGTGGCGCTTCGCCTGCTGTCGCAGACCGATGTCGTGAAGATCATCGGCAATGCCTATTACTCGGACTTCAACCTCGAAGACGAGGAACCACCGGCGCCGCAGCAGTTGGGCGAACTCTTCGCCCGCCTGGAACCTCGCGCGTCCAGCACCGCGGCCGACCCGCTGACGGCCGACGACGTCTTCGACCTGCAGGAATATTTCGAGAAATATTTCAAGCCGCAGGCCGGCATCCGGGCGCTTTCGGCGAGCTTCTGGGCGCGCGCGGCCGATCTCGCCCCGCGCCTGTCGCTGGTCGATCGGGCCGAGCTGTTCGCCGCGATCTGGAATTTCATTCCCGAACTGACCAGGCTCTACCTCCGCCTTGCCCAGGGGCTCGAAAAGCTCGGCCATGCGGGCGAGGCCTGGGTCGGCATCGAGGCGCTGGTGCCGCGCGAAACCTCGATCATCGACGTGCGCACCCTGGGCGACCTCGGCAAGGAGGGGGCCGGTGAGACCCTGACCCTGGTGACGCGCGAGGGCCGCAAGGCCGATCTGGCCCGGGCCGAGGTGACCGCCCTGATCGCGGAACTGACCATCGTCATGCGCGACCAGCCCTGGCCCTTCTTCGATCACACCGATCTCCTGGACTTCCCGGGTGCGCGCAGCCGCGAGAATTTCCCGGACCCGCGCGGTTTCATCCGGCAAGTGGGCGCGCTCCGCTCTGTCTATCTCCGCGGCAAGGTCGCCTATCTGTTCGAGCGGTACTGCGCCGAGCGGGAGCTGACCGCCATGCTGCTCTGCATCGGCCCCTCCAACCAGGAGGTGCGCACGCTGCCCGCCATGGTGAAGGACTGGATCGACGCGACCCACGGCGCCACGCCGGAGGAACGCCAGCGCCAGGAGAACGCGCTCTTCCTCGTGCTGACCAAATTCGACCAGGAATTCGAGGAGAAGGCGGGTCAGGCCGCCTCGACCGAAGGACGCTGGACGATCCGCCTGAATGCCTCGCTGCTCGACTTCTTCGGCAAGGCGCATGATTGGCCGAAGGCCTGGACCCCGGGCAACGCCTTCGACAATACCTATTGGCTGCGCAACCCCAATTTCGTCGCCAAGCACATCCTGGATTACGACGCCGAGGGCAACGAGGTGGGCATCCGCGCTTCAGAAGCGGTGCGGATCGCCAATGCCAAGGCGGATTACCTGGCCAATGATGCCGTTCGCGGCCATTTCCGCGATGCCGAGAAGGCGTGGGACGAAGCCTTCCGCCTGAACGACGGCGGCATTTCCTATCTCGCCGCCTCGCTCGATCCCGTCTGCAACCCGGCGATCAAGCGGCGCCAGATCGAGGAACAGCTCAGGTCGCTTCGCCGCGCCATGGCGGAGCGCCTGGCGCGTTACTATGTCTCGGGCGATCTCTCGATCGAGCTCGAGAAGCGCCGCGCGGCGGCCAGGGCTTGCGGGCGGCGGCTGGTCGCCTGCGCGGGCGACCAGAAGTTCGGCGTCCTGCTGCGTGCCCTCCACGTCCGGCCGGAAGCCCTGGTCGACCTGTTCTACCGGGTCGAGGCGAACGACCCGGGCGAGAAGGAAGCGGTCGACGACGGTGGCACCGCGCTGGGCCGGCGGCCGGACGCCAAATCGATGATGGATGCGCTGTTCGGCGACGGCCCGGTTGCGGAGGCACCGGCACCGCTGCCCCAGCGCGCCCGCGACCAGGCGGAACGTTTCGCCGATGCCGCCCTGGAACATTGGATGGAACAGATCCACGCGCTCGCCGACAACGGCCCCTTGCGCGACGGCCTCGGCCTCGACGCGCAATCGGCCGCGACCCTGGCGGAAGAACTCGGCATCGGTGCCCGCCGCCTCGATCTCGCGGAGCGGATCGCGGCCGACGTGCGGCGCATCGCCTCCTACCGCGCCAAGATGGGCGAGGCGGCGGCCAAGCCCGTCGCGGTCGCCGAGACGGCGATCAATTCCTATGTGAACCGGCTGGGTTACGATCGCCAGCCGCTGGCGGCGCGGCCGGTCAACCGGTCCAGCGGCAAGGCGATCTTCACGCCGCCGCCGCCCGCCGGGCCTTACCCGAAGCTGGCGGAAGAACCGGCGGCTTACGACCAAGCCTTCTATGTCGACTGGATCACCGGCTTCTTCGCCTTCACCGACGACAATGTCTCCTTCAAGGATGGCGAGGCGGTGGACGTCGAGGCCAATGCCCGCCTGGGCGGCCTTATCCAGGCGCTGGACTGAGGAGGCGAGATGCCGGTCATCCGCATCGTCGAGGACAAGGCCCAGGTCGACGGCGGCCATGCCATCGTCGTCGTGCAGGGCGTCGAGCAATACCGGGGCGACGGCACGCTGGCGATCCGCCGGCTCGGCTACGAGGCGGCCAATCTGTCGCCCGAAGGCTGGCGCGTGCCCGATGCCCGGCTGACCGCGGAACGCTATGAGATCCGGGACGGCGCCCTGCATCTCTACCTCGGTCCCGACGTCACCGAATTCCTGACCTCGGACGATCACGTCTCGATCGAGGTGAATGGCGTTCCGGGCAGCGCCACCGTGGCCTGGCCGCCGATCACGCCCCATTACGGCGGCCGCACCCAGTTTCGCCGGGTCGCCCAGCGCCCCGTGCCGCCCCCACCGCCGCCCCCACAGGCGCCGCCGCCGGCACCCGTGCCGGACGAGGAACCGACCGTCTTCGTGCCCTTGCCGCCGCCTCCGCCACCGCCCGAACCGCCGAAGGAAGAGGAGGCGGTCCGGCCGGAGCGCATGGTCGATGTGATCGACAAGCCGAAGGCGATGAACCTCGGCTGGCTCGGGCCGGCACTGTGGTGCCTGCTGTCGCTGGCGATCGGTGCTGCGGCCTATGCCAACCGGCCGCACGAGGAGGTGGCGGGGACCGTGCCGCCGGTCGCCGCCCTGCCCGAGACGCCGAGCCTGCCCCCTGCATTGCCGGAGCCCCCCGGAACACCGCCCGCGGTGCCGCCGGTCGGCGAGCTGCCGTCGCCCGGCAACCCGCCGCCATTGTCCCCGCCGCCGCCCGAGGACCAATCGATCCAGGCGATCGTGCGCGCCGCCGGCAGCGCCCAGGAGATTTTCGACTGGGCGCAGAAGTTCCGCGCCCGGGGCGATTACCAGGGCATGTTGCTGCTGCTCGAAAACGCGGCGGAGCGGGCAGCGTCGCGGCGATGATGGAGATCGCCCGGCTCTACGATCCCGCCACCTTCATCGCGGGCCAGCCCTTCTCGAAGGCCAATCCGGCCCAGGCGGCGAAATTCTACCGCAAGGCGGAAGCCGCGGGCTCGGCCGAGGCGGGGCCGGCGCTCGCCGCCCTGAAGAAGCGGCTCGACGCCCTGGCGGCCCAGGGTGACGCCGACGCCAAGGCCGCCCTGGCGACCTATTGGCCCGGGCAATAGGAGGGGTTTCGATGCGGCGGCTGCTGTTCCTGCTCTGCGCCTGCCTGGCCCTGGCCGGCGGCCTGGCGCCCGCCTTCGCCCGCCAGCCCCTGCTGATCGAGGGCAAGAAGACCCTGTTCCAGCGCGTGCTGAGCAGGCCTGGCGCCCAATTGGTGGCCGATCCCATGGCGGGCAGCGGCAAGCCGGTGCCGGCCTTCAGCGTCTTCTACGTCTATGGCCGGCAGAACGCGGGCGGCACCGCTTACGTCGAGGTCGGGCGCGATACCAGGGGCACGGTCGCCGGCTTCATCCGGGCCGACCAGGCGATCGACTGGAAGCAGAGCCTGACCGTCGCCTTCGCCAGTCCCGCCGCGCGGGAACGGGTGCTGTTCCTCAAGGATCGGGACGCCATCGCCAAGCTCATGTCCTCGCCCCGCCGCGCGGCCGAGGCAACCGAGTTGCGCAATGCTGCGATCGGCGACCGCCTGCCGGCGGATAGCCCGGTGCTGGCGATCGAACCGCCGACCTATGTCGACATCGCCAAGCAATTCTACCTGCTGCCCATCCTGCAGGCGGATTCGGTGCTGACCGACGACGGTTTCGCCGCCCGCCTGCTCGAAGTCGCCTCGGTGCCGGCGGCGGGGGCCACGCCGCCGCCGGCCACCGCGCCGCCGGCCGATCCCGCCGCGGCGCTTGCCGCCTTCAAGGTCGGCATTACCGTGGTGATCGACAATTCGACCTCGATGCAGCCCCATATCGAGCGGACGCGCGAGGCGGTGCGCCGGATCTACGACAAGATCAAGGGCACGCCCTTCGCCGACAGCGTCCGTTTCGGCGTCGTCGGCTTCCGCGACAATGCCAAGGTGACGCCCGCCCTGGCCTATGTTTCGCGCGTCTTTTCGCCCCTCTCGGTCGACCGCAAGCCGGAGGAGACGCTGGCGGCGCTCGACCAGATGAAGGCAGCCGACGTCTCCAGCCCGAATTTCTACGAAGACAGTTTCGCCGGCATCAAGACGGCGATCGACGGCATGGATTGGGCGCCCTTCGGCGGGCGCTACGTCGTGCTGATCACCGATGCCGGCAGCCGGGCGGCCAACGACCCCCTGAGCGAGACACGCCTCGGCCCCGAGCAGTTGAACCAGCTCGCCCGGACCAAGGGGATCGCCATCTTCGCCCTTCACCTGTTGACCCCGCCCGGGGTGAACGACCACGCCAGGGCCAAGGCGCAATATGTCGAGCTGACCCGCTTCCCGGGCGCCGGCAGCCTCTATTTCCCGGTGCCCGGCGGCACCGCCGACGCCCTCGGCCAGACCGTCGACCGCCTGGTCGACGCCCTGGTCGCCCAGGCCCAGGCCACGGTCGCCGCCGCCACGCCGGCACCGGCACCGGCCCCCGCTGCGGCGGCAACCCCGACGATCGAGGAACAGAGCGCCATCGTCGGCTATGCCATGCGGCTCGCCTATCTCGGGCGGACGCAGGGCACCCGGGCGCCGGACGTGTTCAAGGCCTGGACCTCGGACCGCGACACCACGAGGCCCAATATTCCGGCGCTCGACGTTCGCGTGCTCCTGACCAAGAACCAGCTCTCCGACCTCGCGACGGCGCTCAGGCTGATTCTCGACAAGGGCGAGCAGAGCCGGCTGTCGCCCCAGGATTTCTTTGCCGAACTCCGCTCCGCCGCCGCCGCCACGGCGCGCGACCCTTCCCAGGTGCGCCAGGTCGGCAATCTGGGCGACCTGCTCGGCGAATATCTCCAGGACTTGCCCTACAAGAGCCAGGTGCTCGGCCTCGGCGAATCCGAATGGCTCGCCATGGGGCCGTCGGCCCAGCGCGAGATCCTCGATACGATCGAAGCGAAGCTCCGCCTCTATGCCGAATTCGACGCGACGCCGGCTCTCTGGGTCTCCTTCGGCGAGGGCCAGGCGGCGGGCGATTCCTATTTCCCCGTGCCCTTGGAGGCGCTGCCCTGATGGCCGTGATCGAGGTCGAAGACCTCGCCTATGGCTGGCAGGGGGAGGGCGGTACCTACCGCGTCGAGGTGGCGGCCCTGTCGATCGCACCGGACAGCCGGATCGTGCTGACCGGGCCTTCCGGTTCGGGCAAAAGCACGTTGATCGACGTCCTCGCCCTGGCGCTGGCGCCTTCTGTGGCGCGCCGCTTCACCCTGAACATGGACGGCACGCCGGTCGACCTCGCCCGCCTGTGGCAGCGCGGCGGCCGGGGGCGGGAGGCGCTGGCCCGGCTGCGCGCCCGCCTGATCGGCTATGTGCCGCAGACCGGCGGCCTGCTGCCCTATCTCTCGGTCGAAGGCAATATCGCGCTGACCCAGCGCCTGTCCGGCCGGCCGGACCGGGCGCGGATCGCGGACTTGGCGCAAAGGCTCGAAATCGCCGACCTGCTGCCCCGGATGCCGGAGAGCCTGTCGGTCGGCCAGCGCCAGCGCGTCGCCATCGCCCGGGCGCTCGCCCATCGCCCGCTGCTCGTGCTCGCCGACGAACCCACCGCCTCGGTCGATCCGGTGCGCGCGGCGGCGATCCTCGACCTCCTGTTCGAGGCTTCCGCCGGTTCCGCCCTGGTGATCGCCAGCCATGATGCCGACGGTCTGGCCGGGCGGGCCCCCTTGCGCCTGTCGCCCCGGATCACGACGGGGGCGGGGGGCACCACCGCGGTCTTCGTGCCATGCTGAGCCTTCGCCTGGCGCTCGCCGACCTCTGGCACGAGCGGGGCCTCGCCGCCTGTTTCATGGTGGCGCTGGCGGCGATCATGGCGCCGCTCCTGGTCCTGCTCGGTCTCAAGACCGGGGTGGTCGATACGTTGCGCGGCCAGTTGCTGCAGGACCCGCGGATGCGGGAAGTCTCCTCCCTCGGCAATCGGACGCTGGAAGCAAGTGAGATCGAGGCGCTCGGCCGGCTGCCCGGCGTCGTCTTCATCGTCGGCCGCACCCGGCAATTGGCCGCCACCGCGACGCTCGCCCGGGCGGACGGTAGCGGCGCCTTGACCGCCGAACTGGTGCCGAGCGGGCCGGGCGATCCCCTGATCGCCCCCGTGGCGGCACCGGCGGGCGACGACCAGCTCGTCCTGGCGGCGCCGACGGCGGAACATCTGGGCCTCGCCGCGGGCGACAAGATCCGCCTCGCCGTGCAGCGCCGCCTGGGCGAGACGGTGGAGGGCAAGAGCCTGACTCTGACGGTCGCCGGCATCGCGCCGCTGTCCGCCTTCGGGCGGGACGGCGCCTTCGTCTCCCTGCCGCTGCTGGCGGCGCTGGAAGACTACCGGGACGGCCGGCCGGTGCCGCGATTCGGCTGGGACGGGCCGAATACGCTGGCGATCCGGGCCTATGCCGGGTTCCGCGCGGTCGCCGCAGACCTGGAAGCGGTGGCGACGGTGGCCGCCGCCTTCGAGGCCCGGGGCTATACGGTGACCACGCGGGCGGACGAGATCGAAACCGTGCTCCGCCTCGACCGCAATCTGACCGCGATCTTCCTCATCGTCGCGGTGATCGGCGGGGCCGGTTTCGCCGTCTCGCTCGGCGCCAGCCTGATCGGCCATGTCGCGCGGAAGCGGGGCGAATTGGCGCTACTCCGCCTCATGGGGCTGTCGCTCCGGGGCATGGCGGGATATCCGCTGTTCCAGGGCTTGGCCATCGCGCTCGCCGGCAGCGCCCTTGCCGTCGGCACCTTCTTCGGCGGGGCGGCGGTGATCAATGCGCGCTTTTCGGCCGGGCTGCCGGGGGGCGAGGATCTGTGCCGGCTCGGGCCCGAACAGCTGGCGGCGGTGGCCGGCTTCGCCGTGCTGGTGGCCCTGGTGTCGGCCGGGGCGGCGGGCATCGCGGCGGCGCGAGTCGAACCGGGGGAGGGGATGCGCCATGGCTAGAGCCTTCGGAATCCTGCTCGCGCTCCTGCTGCTGCCGGCGCCTGCCTTCGCCGCGGATTGGGACGCCAAATATTGGAACCCGCAGGCGGCGGGGGACGACGTCGTGCTGCCCATGCCCTGCGGCGGCGCCATGGCCTTCCGTGTGGTCGAGACGCCGGCCGGCGATGCCGCGGCGGGGCCGCTGGACGACCGCCAGGTGACGCTCGGGCTGAGCGATCCCGAGACGGATTATGTCGAGCACAGCCGGAAGGACTATCTCGCCGGCGGCCTCGTCGACGGCAAGGGCAGGCGGCGCTTCCTGATCGGCAAATACGAGGTCACGGCCGATCAATTTGCCGCCGTCACCAGCGGCCAATGCCCGGCGCCCTCGATGCAGGGGCGCCTGCCGGCAGTCAATCTCTCCTGGTTCGACGGTGTCGGCTTTACCGAGAAATACACCGAATGGCTGCTCGCCAATGCCAAGGGCAGCCTGCCCAAGCAGGGCGACACCACGGCCTTCCTGCGCCTGCCGACCGAGGCCGAATGGGAATTCGCGGCCAGGGGCGGGGCCGCCGTTTCCGAGGCCGATTTCCGCGCCCGCACCTTCCCGATGCCGGAAGGCGCCGCCGCCTATGCCTGGATCGACGGGCCGGCCTCGGCCGACGGGCAGTTGCACCCGGTCGGCCTGCTGAAGCCCAATCCGCTCGGCCTCTATGACGTGCTGGGCAATGCCGCGGAATGGGTGCTGGAGCCCTATCGCCTGGTCCGGGTCGCGCGGCTGCATGGCCAGGCCGGCGGGCAGATCGCCAGGGGCGGCGATTTCCGCACGGCGGAGGGGCGGTTGCGTTCCTCGCTCCGGCTCGAGATCCCGCCCTATGACGCCGCCACCGGCAAGGCGACGCGGCTGCCCAGCGTGGGCTTCCGTCTGGTCGTTTCGGCTCCCGTCTCGGTCAGCCAGTCGCGCATCCAGGCGCTCCGCGATGCCTTCGTGGCGATCCAGCGTGGCCGGGCGGGGGAGACCGATCCGGTCGCCCTGCTGCGCCGCCTTTCCGACGACGCGACCGACCCCGACATGCGGCGCGCCGTCGAGACGATCGCCGATGCCTTGGGGGCCGAACGCGCGGCGCGGGACGAGGCGGAGACGCGTTCGGCCAAATCGACCATCTATGCCGCCGCGGCCATGATCCGCTCGATCCGCGACCTCGACCGCCGCCTGGCGCCGGTGAAGGCGCGCTGGGAACTGGCGGAACGGAGCCGGGCCGGCAACCCGGCCGATGCCGACGAATGGAAGACTCTCTACGAAACGACGCAGCAGGCGCTCGACATCTCGAAACGGGCCTATCGTGATATCCTGGTGCAAACGGCGGACGATGCCGACGCCGCCCGCCTGGCCAAGGCGCTGGGCGTGGCGACGGCGGAATTCGAGGCCCAGGGGCTTGCCAGCTTCAGCCGTTTCGCCAAGCTCTTTGTGGCTCAAGTCACTGACTATGCCGCGCACCCGTCGCAGAATGACGACCGTTGGTATCGTCAGTTGTTGGAATAGGGCGGAACCCGGCCGCGGCCCGGCCGTTGGTTCCACGGGCTATTGGATCTGGGAGGTCGGCATGGTTCGGCGGCGTTCGCGCCATATGGTTCGTCTGGGCGGCACGCTCGCGCTGGCGGCGGCGCTCGGACTCGCGGGCTGCGCTTCCGGCGGGCGCTATGGCGGCGATCCTTACGGCGGTGGCTATTACGACCAGTCCTTGACCCCGGCCCAATCGGCCCTGCGGTCGCAGACCGATCGCTTCAACGAAACGGTGGGCACCGGCGCCGTCGCTGGTGCGCTGCTCGGCGCCCTGATCGGCGCGGCGGCCGACCCGCATCATGCGGGTCGTGGGGCGGCCATCGGCGCGGTCGCCGGCGGCTTGGTCGGCGGTGCCTCCGGCTATTACATCGCCAGCCAGAACGAGCAATATGCGAGCCGGGAGCAGGCGCTGGACGCGCGCATCCAGGCGGCCCAGAACGAAGCCCAGTCCTACCGCCAGATCGCCCAGTCCTCGGCCCGGGTGGCGGCCGAGAACCGCCAGCGCATCGCCGAGCTGGAGCAGCAGTACCGCCGCGGCCAGATCAGCGCCAAGGATTTCGCGGCCCGCACCGAAGTGATGAACGAAGACCTGCAACGCATGGACGAGGCGCTCTCCAACGCCAACGACGTGCGCCAGAAGATGGGCCAGGACGCCGCCTATGCCGGGCCGCAAGGCCGTTCCATGCTGGGCCAAGCCAATGCCGACATCGGCCGTTCCCAGGCCGAGATCGCGCGCAGCCGCGACGAGCTGGCGCGCGCCCTGGCGGCGGTGCCGGATGCCTAGGATGAACTATTGGCCGCTGCTGGCCGGCGCCATGCTGCTCGGCGCCTGTGCCCGCGATCCCAATCCGGCCTCGGCCGGCTATTTCTCCGGCCTCGGCAATGTCCTCGACGGCACTTACGACCAGCGCGTGGCCGAACGCCAGGCCGATGCCGCCAGGGCCGAGCAGATGGCGCAGGAGATGCAGGCCCGCGCCGCCCAGTCCCGCTCGGAGGCGGCGGTGACCAGCGCCCAGGTCGATGCCCTCCGTGCCCGGAACGCCAAGCAGAAGGCCGAGCTGAACCGGCTCCAGGCCGCCTATGAACGGGCGCGCCAGAACCGCAACGCCAGGGCCGCCGAACTCGACGCCGCCCAGGCCCAGCTCGACGCCGCGCGCCGCCGCCAGCGGGAGCTGGAACAGCATCCGCCGGCCGATCCCGCCGAACGCGCCCGCCAGCAGGCGGAATTGGACCAGCAATTGAAGGCGCTGGACGACCTGATCCTGCATTCGACCCGGGCCGAGTGATTCCGGGCGTCTTCTGGCGGTCGCCTTGTGCCTCTGGGCCGGTACGGCGATCGCGGAACAGAAAGTCTGTCCGATGGGCGGCTTCGGCACCGAGCCCGGCCCGATGGACGCCATTCCGCCAGCCGTGCGGTGACACGTAAGGCACCGCGAATCGAAAAGGCCCGCCGGTTTCCCGGCGGGCCTTTCCCTGAAGGCGTCGGCTGTTACGCCGCGCGAGCCTGCGGGTCGGCGCCGCCGAAGGCGCGGGCGCCGCGGTTCAGGCGGAACAGGCGCTCCGGCGTGTCGCTCGACACGCGGCCGTCGTCGAGGCGGTAGACCACGACATGGGCGACACGGCCGGCGTTACGCCCCTGCAGGGTGGCGAAATCGATCACGGTGCCCATCTGCTCGCCCCAGAGACCCGGAACGGTGATGCGCTCGCCGACCCGGAAACCCCAATGTTCGTTGATCATCGTTCTGTTCCTTCGCCAGACGGGGGTCAGATGCAGATGGTGTTCAGCGGCGCGAAGCCGTTGAAGTTCACCGATGAATAGGAGGTCGTGTAGGCGCCGGTCGCCAGGATCTCGATCTTGTCGCCGATCTGGAGGTCGACGGGCAGTTCGTAGCTCGCCTTCTCGTAGAGGATGTCCGCCGAATCGCAGGTCGGGCCGGCCAGGATCACCGGGCCCGTTTCCTTGCCGTCGTGCGGAGTGACGACGCGATATTTGATCGCCTCGTCCATGGTCTCGGCGAGACCCGAGAATTTGCCGACGTCGAGGTAGATCCAGCGCTTGTCCTCGGCAGTGTCCTTCTTCGAGATCAGCACGACTTCGGTCTGCAGCACGCCGGCATCGCCTGCCATGCTGCGGCCCGGCTCGATGATGATGTCGGGGATCGCATTGCCGAAATGGCCGTAGATCGCCGCCATCACCGCTTCGGCATAGGCTTCCAGCGGGGGGATGTCCGAACGGTACTTGGCCGGGAAGCCGCCGCCCAGGTTGATCATGCGCAGCTCGACATCGCGCTCGCGCAGGATCGAGAACAGGCGGGCGACGCCGCCCACCGCCTTGTCCCACTGGCCGAGGTCGGTCTGCTGCGAGCCGACGTGGAAGGAGATGCCATAGGGGTCGAGGCCCAGGCTGCGGGCGCGCACCATCAGGTCCGCCGCCATTTCGGGGGCGCAACCGAACTTGCGCGACAGCGGCCATTCGGCACCGTCGCATTCGACCAGCACGCGGCAGAACACGCGCGAGCCGGGGGCCGAACGGGCGATCTTCTCGAGCTCGGCGTCAGAGTCGAAGGCGAACAGGCGCACACCCAGGGCATAGGCGGTCGCGATGTCGGTTTCCTTCTTGATCGTGTTGCCGAAGGAAACGTTCTCAGGGTTCGCCCCCTGCGACAGCACGAGCTCGATTTCACCGCGCGAGGCGGTGTCGAAGGACGAGCCCAGCGCATTCAGCCGCGCCACCACTTCCGGCATCGGATTGGCCTTCACGGCGTAGAAGATCTTCGCCGCGGGCAGCAGGTGGTTGAGCTTGCGATAGTTGTCCTCGATCACGTCGAGATCGACCACCAGGCAGGGGGTGGCGGGTCGGCGCTCGTCGAGGAAGCGGCGGATCTTCTCGGTCATTGGCGTAGTCCCAAGCGTGCCGCAGCAGATGCGGCCCAAAGCAATAACGGCGATGTGAGGTTTTGGATGCGAGGTCGGCCCGTCGGGGCCGGGCGCCGGAAGTCAGTCCGGCGCCCGCATACTCGAGCGCAGGGGACTATCGCTGCCGACGGCGGCGAACACCTGCCGGCCCCCCATGTACTGGGTGGCGGCTTCGTCTCGGGTGTGGCAGTGGGCAGTGCCAGCCTTCCGGCCTTCACGGTCCAACATCGTGGTTCCCTCTCGGGTTTCGGGGCGAACCCCGGAAATTCCAAAAAGGACGCCTAACGTCGTTGCTGTACCACCGTGGGCCAAGGGCACGTGCGGGTGCGTCTGGAGCGGAGATATAGGCGAATATCCTGGGGGTGCAAGTGGAAATTTGTGACGATTCCGGACCGGATTCCCTGGATGTGACCGAAATCACTCAATCGAGCCGAAGAGGCGCCCAGACCAGGCAGAAATAATCGGCCCGCAAGAACCCGCTACCGCGCCGCATCAAGAGCGAAGAGCCGTTCCGGGACCAGCGGAAAGTCAATCGCTCGCCCGACTCGGCATCGCGCCAGGCGAGTTCGATTCGGGGGCTGCCCAGCGACTTCTCGCAGCATTCGTGGGCGCCGCAATCGGCGACGCAGCAACCCCAGGGCTTGGCCGGATCGGCCAGGCAGGCGTGCAGGGCAGGGGGGAAGGCGACCGTGGCGGTCGGATGGCCCAGGCTGCGGGCCTTGCCGCCGGGCTCCAAGGCGACCAGCGTGGCGGCCTCGAAGCCCGCCTTGGCGGCGAGGTCGGCGGCGGCGAGCGGCAGGGTCTCGGCCAGATGGCGAAGGTCGGCATCGCCCAGCGGCCAGCTCATCAGGAAGCCGCGCGGCGGTTCGCCCAATAAGGCGTGGGAGAAATAGCGGGGGCCGGTCTCGACCGCGGCGTCACCGCAGGCGATCACGCCCCTGGTGCCGCAATCGGGGCAGACGGTGAGGATCGCCGCGCGCAGATCGGCGGTCAGGTGTAACCTTTCCGCCGCCCGTGCCGAAGGGATCAGGGTGCAGACCAGGACCAGAAAAAAATGCAGAGCGGCAAGGCGGCGCATCATCACACGGCCTCATTCCTGCGTATAAGAGGCAGCATGACACGCCGAGATTCCCGCTTCAATTTCGCCTTCCTGCTGTTCGCCCTGGTCGCGGCGCTGCTGATGCCGCTTGCCGCGCGGGCCGGGGTGAAGACCGAGAATGCGGAAGTCGAGCTGGTGGCCGACCATGCCGCGGTGCCGGGCCAGAGCCTGACGGTGGCGCTTCGCTTGGTCGCGCGGCCGGGCTGGCATACCTATTGGCTGAACCCCGGCGACACCGGCCTCGCCACCACGATCGCCTGGAGTCTGCCCGAAGGGGTCACCGCAGGGCCGATCCAATGGCCCTTCCCGGAGGCGATCCCGGTCGGCCCCCTGGTCAATTACGGCTATGAGGGCGAGACCTGGCTGCTGACCGAGGTCACCGTCCCGACCGGCTTCCAGGGCCCTGTGCTGAGCCTCAAGGCGCGGGCCGATTGGCTGATCTGCGAGACGATCTGCGTGCCCGAGGGGGCGGATCTCAGCCTCGACGTGCCGGTCGCGGCCGGTGCAGCGGAACCCAACGCCGGCCGGGCGCTGGGTTTCGAGCGGGCGCGCGACCGCCTGCCGTTGCCCCTGCCGGCCTCCGCCGTCGCCATCCGCCACGGTGCGGCGCTGCGCCTGACTCTGCCGGCGGAGGTCCAGGCCAAGAGCGCGCATTTCTTCCCCGAGGACGACGCGGTGGCCGCGGCCACGCCGCAGAATTTCACGGGCGACAGCCTCGAATTCGCCCTCGACTCCACCTACAAGGGCAGTGCCCTGAAGGGCATCGTGGTGGTCGCCAACGACGGCTGGCGCCGGGCCTATGTCGTCGACGCGGCCCTGCCGCCGGCCCCCGCCGCCGCATCGCCACCCGCCGCCGCGGTTACGGCGCCCGCGCCCGCGCCGGACCTCGGCCTCTGGCTGGCACTCGGCTTCGCCTTCCTGGGCGGGCTGATCCTCAACCTGATGCCCTGCGTGCTGCCGGTGCTCTCGATCAAGCTGCTCTCCCTCGCGCGCTCGGGCGAGGCGGGCCATGCTCAGCGCCACGGCATCGCCTATACACTCGGCGTCCTCGTCTGCTTCTCGGTGCTGGCGGGCGTGCTGATCGCGCTCCGCGCCGGGGGCGAGGCGATCGGCTGGGGTTTCCAGCTTCAGTCGCCGCTGATCGTCGGCCTGCTCGCCTACCTTTTCTTCGCCCTCGGGCTCTGGTTGCTCGACGTCATTTCGACCGGCAGCGGGCTCATGGGGCTCGGGGACGGGCTGGCGCGGCGGGGCGGCGTGCTCGGCTCCTTCTCGACGGGCTTGCTGGCCGCCGTGGTGGCGACGCCCTGTTCGGCGCCCTTCATGGGGGCGGCCCTCGGCTTCGCCCTGACACGGCCCATCGTTGAAGCCTATGCGATCTTCCTCTTCCTCGGACTCGGCCTGTCGTCGCCCTTCCTGGCGGTCGCCCTGGTGCCGGCGCTGGGCCGGCGCCTGCCCAAACCCGGGGCCTGGATGGTGCGGCTGAAGCGGCTGTTGGCCTTTCCCATGTTCGCCTCCTGCGTCTGGCTGGTCTGGGTGCTCGCCGTGCAGGCCGGGCCGATGGCGGTGGCCGCGGCCGGCGGCGGCATCCTGCTGATCGCCTTCGCCGCCTTCCTGGTCCGGGAATTCGCCGGGGGCGGGGCGCGCATGGCCGCTTTCGCTGCCGTGCTGGTCGCCCTCGGCCTCGCCGGAATGCCGGTCGGCGGGCTCGGCACCAGCGAACAGGGGTTGGCCGCGGCGGCCGGGGCCGAAGCCTATTCGCCCGCCCGCCTGGCCGAGCTGCGCGCCGCGGGCAAGCCGGTCTTCGTCAATCTGACCGCCGCCTGGTGCATCACCTGCCTCGTGAACGAGAAGGTGGCGTTGGAGCGGCCGGCGGTGAAAAAGGCGATGGAAGAGACCGGCACGGTCTACATGGTCGGCGACTGGACCAACCGCGATCCCGAAATCTCCCGCCTGTTGACGGAAAACGGGCGCTCCGGCGTGCCGCTCTACCTGCTGTTTCCGGCCGGCAGCGGCGCGCCCCGCGTGCTGCCCCAGTTGCTGACCGAAGGACTGGTCGCCGAGGCGATTGGTCACCCCTGATCGTCGTCGCGGTCGAGGCGGTGGCCGTCGAGTCGGCGGGTTTCGAGTTCCTTCTCGGCGGCGTCGCGTTTGCGCTCGGCCCCAGGGCGGCCGAAGCGGACGCGGTTCTCGGCCGCCTGGACTTCGGCCTCGCGCCGCTTCTTCGCCTTGCGGGCCTGGCGCAGATTGACGATTTCCGCTGACCCACCTTTGGTTGTGTCGCCTATTTTTGCCATTCTGTGATTTTCCATGCAATTTCAATATGTTAAAGGGTCTGCTTCGTTTACATGCGTTCCCTTCCCGTTCTATCCTTTGCGCCGCCGTGGGTGCTGGGTGGGTGCTGGGATTGCTCGGGAGGTTACGCCGGGATGCGCGAAAAGATCACCAAGACGCTGGTCGAAAGTATCGAGCCGCAGGCGGTCGATGTCTTCGTTTTCGACACCAAGCTGGCGGGCTTCACACTGAAGGTGACGCCGAGGGGATGCCGCGTCTACCAGCTGCGCTACCGCATGGGCGGCGGACGGTCGGCGACCAAGAAGACCTTCACCATCGGCCGGCACGGGCAGCCCTGGACGGCGGAGCAGGCGCGGAAAGAGGCCGAGGTAATCCTTGCCGGTGTCCGGCGGGGAGTCGACCCGGCCACCGAAAAGCAGGCTGTCGTGGCGCAGCGCTTCACCCTCGACCAGTTGGCCGATCGCTTCATGGCCGAGCATGTCGAGGTCAAGACCAAGCCGAGCACGACCAAAGCCTATCGATATGTCGTCGACACTGTCGTTCGCCCGCAGTTGGGGCAGCGGAATGTGGCAGCACTCACCCGGAGCGATATCGCCGGCTTCCACCACGGCCTCAAGGACACGCCCTATCAGGCGAACCACGCCCTGGCGATTCTGTCGAAGATGCTGAACCTGGCAGAGGTATGGGGGTACAGGCCCGACGGTTCCAATCCATGTCGTCATATCGAGCGTTATCGCACCAGGCACCGGGAACGCTTCCTCGCGACCGAGGAGGTCAAGCGGCTCGGTGAAGTCCTGGGGCGCTTCGAACGGGACGAGGGTGCGCCCGATGTCGTCATCTTGGGTATTCAATTGCTGCTGTTGACGGGGTGCCGGGTAGGCGAGCTGCTGAAACTGCAATGGGACGATATTGACTTCGAGGCCGGCACCTTCCATTTCGCCGACAGCAAGACCGGCGCGAAAACGGTGACCGTGGGGTCGGTCACCATTGCCCTGCTGGCCGACAGGCCGCGCCAGGGTTCGGCCTGGGTCCTGGCAGGCTATGTGAACCCCAGGAAGCCATTGCCCTATTCGACGCTGAAAGCCTGGTGGCACAAATTCCGGGAAGCGGCCGACATCGCCGATGTCCGCATCCATGACGCGCGCCACACGGTCGGCACCTATGCGGGCCAGGCCGGCGCCAATGCTTTCCTGATCCGCGACAAGCTGAGCCACAAGACCGTGGCCATGACCGGCCGCTATGTGAACCCCGATCACGGCCCCCTGCGGCAACTGTCCGACCAGGTGGAGGGCAGGGTTTCCGCGGCGCTCCAGGCCGGCGCCACGGGCCGAGAGGGGGATGTGGAGCCCCTGTCGAAGGCCCCGAAACCAGCAAACCGCCGCAGGACATGACCAATTTCGGTTGGGACAGGTTGGGACAGTTGGTACAGCGCTGAATTCAAAGGGAAATTCGCTGTCCCAACCTGCGCTGAGAGGTTGGGACAAGTTGGGACGTGAATTGAACGGTTCTAAACTGCTGCCCGGCGAGGCGAACGGCGTTCGCGTGTCGGGCGTGCGGCTTCGGCGGGTGGTGGTGCTGGACGTCGCCACCTGCTGCGGATAATCATCAGCATCAGGAGGCCACTGTGGACGACCTGCGGTTCAAGATCGACGCCTGGCGCCCGGACACGATCCCCATGGCGCGTCTGGCAGAATACATGGCGGAGCTGGCGGCCCTTCTCGGCAACGAGAAGGCAGTTCATTTCGTTCGTCTCGATCAAGGCAGCGTGCAATTGGTCCACAGGGTCGATGTCGAGGATCAGCCGAAGGTCGAAGCCCGCCTTGAGGCCATGCGCCTGGGGGAGGGGCCGAGCGACGCGACAAGGGCCTTCCGCCGGATCGATGGCATGTTGGCTGACGACAATGCCACCGGCACACTGGCCTATGACCAGGACGCCGTGGTGATCGAGTTTCCCGGCAAGAACCGCCCCAAACCGATCGACTATGGCAGCGTCACCCAGGCCAGCAGCGTCGACGGGGTGCCGATCAAGGTCGGTGGCCGCAAAGACAGTGTAGCGGTCCACCTTCAGGCGCCGGGATTGGCCGGGCGCGAATATCACTGCAAGGCCAGTCGCAGCATGGCACGGGCGATTGCTGCACATCTCTTCGAGGCGACAATCAGGGTGCGCGGCCCCGCGACCTGGCACCGCGAGGGCGACGGCACATGGACCCTCAAGGAATTGACCATCAAGGATTTCGAGGTTCTGGACGGCACGCCGATGGCTGACGTCGTCGAGCAGCTGCGAGCCGTGACAGGGAACGGATGGCGCAAAGTGGCCGATCCGCTCGCCACTCTCGCCGCGATCCGGGGCGACGAGGACAGCGCCCACTGATGGTCATCTTCGACGCCAACTTTCTGCTGCTGTTGCTCGATCCCGCGGTGGCGGTGCCGAGCGACCCTGCGACTGGCGCCCCGCTGACTCATCACAAGGCGCGTGTCGATCACCTGATCGCCACACTGGCGAAACAGGGCGAAGCCATCGGCATTCCGATGCCGGCTGTCGCCGAAGTCCTGGTGCACGCAGGGTCTGCGGGTCCAGCCTATCTCGCCATCATCGGCAAGAGCAGTCGATTCGAGTTGCTGCCCTTCGACCTGCGGGCGGCCGTCGAAGTCGCTGCCATGACCAAGGCGGCGATCGACGCCGGCGACAAGAGGACCGGCAGCGCCGCACCCTGGCAGAAGGTCAAGGTCGACCGCCAGATTGTCGCCATCGGACGGGTGGCCGGCGCAACAGCGATCTATTCGGATGACGGCAATCTCGCAACGCTGGCGCGTGGTGCGGGGCTGGCAGTGGTGGCCAGTCACGCCTTGCCGCTGCCGCCCGAGGCAGCACAAGGTCGGCTCGATTTGTAGCAAGACAGTGACGCCGATAGAGATCGACGAAATGCTGAAGAGGGAAGCGAGGCGAGGTGATGGCGACTGCAATGCCTTCGGGCTGGACGTCACACGTGCAGACACTTTTGGATCTCCGCAGTTCGGTCGAACTGCTCGCCGACGGTTCCAAGTCGTTCAATCAAAAAATGCAGACCATCACCCTCATGCTGGTGCGATGGCGGGCGAGCGATGTTCCTCTTGCCTTGAGACCTAAAATCGAGCGTGTGCATGAAGCCCGTCGCCAGGCAATGGAGCAGCTTCGCCACGCCGAAATCTGGCATTTCGACGACATCCGGGGAAAGGCGCGGAAGCAACTGATCGCTGACATCATCGATCTATATTCGGCGTGCCTATTGGATGTCCACAAGTTGGGGCCAGAATATGCCTTCCTCTACCCCTCCGAAGAATAGCCCGTCGTCTTCCGAAGCCGGACCCCGGCCCCGCCGCCGTTTTCGGCGATGAACTCGACGCCGGCCGTCTCGAGGGCGGTGCAGATGGCCGCGAGCGCATGACCTGATGCTGTCGCATCTGTTTCGATCCTGGTCACCGTGTTCCGGTGAACCCCTGATTTCTCGGCTAGGTCGCGGACCGTCCAATTGAGCAGCCCCCGCGCCGCACGCACTTGTGCGCTTGTCACCATGAAAAAGCCTTGTATAGTGCGTTTGTCACCTTCATGGTGCATATAGCACATTTAAGGAGGCTTTTCATGCCGAAACATCCGAATTCGGCTGCTGGCGGAGCTTTCCCCACAGCAGACACGAAAACGCGCAAAAGCAGGAAAGGGAAGAGACCGGAGCCGACCCAGGGACCACCCGCACCCGATCCGCAAATCGTGGCTCTCGTCCAGGCCTTGGCCAAACAGGCGGCCAGGGAAGATCACCAGCTCGAGGTCGAAGCTCGCCGGTCACGGGAGGCCAAGCCATGAAGGCCGTATCCTGGAGCACGGTCATGGAAGCCCTCGACCGGCTGTCGGCCGTCAGAGACCTGGTGATCTTGATGGGCGACGGCGCTTCCGGCGCCGATCCGCGTACCCGAAGGGCGGTCGCCCGCGGCGGCGAGTATGTCGAGAACCTTCTGGACGAGATCGAGGCTCTCTTGAAGAGCGAACACGAGCCGGTGCCGGCCGAGGGGGAGGGCTGACCTTGGCAAAGAACCCGATGCTGATCCCGCGGAAGCGCCGCGGGCCGGATATGTCGGCCCCGCCCCGCTGGGCGAAGGCAGATCGTGCGACGGCGCAGGCCACGGTGATCCGGCCGAAGATCTGCCGGCGGCACAATTGGACGGCCAGCGATGCCGAGGAAATCCTGGCCCGGCTGATCGAGCGTGCCGACGTCATCGGCGAGGTCGAGGGCGATGTGACGGCCGAGGTGTCCTGGGCGCTGCCCGGCACCTGGCTGCTGGTCGTGGCCGACCGCGAGACGATGGCGTGGTTGGCGGAATTCGGCCCGGCCGACGACATCGAAGATGGCGATCCGCCGGAAATCGACGACGTGGACGGCGGCGATGTGAACGATAGATGGCTTAACGCCCCAGGCACTTCCGAAGACGCCGAAGAAGATGACCCGCCGGAGGTAGACGACGAGGACATGGGTTGCAACGAGGAGGAGCCGAACTTCTCCTGACGCATGGGCTGGTGGTTGTAGCGGAGTGGCCCGGGCCGGCAAACCTTGAGAAGGCATTGTGTCGCACTGTCGTCTGAGGTGGAACGCCGCCATATTTCCACGGCATCTTATTGACTGAAATTAAGATGTCTGCCTATCTTAATTTTATAAATGAAGATAGGCAGACATGAGAATCATTGCTGACCTGCCGGAACTCAAGAGGGCCGATGTCAATCGATGCTGGCTTCCGCCGGTAGAGCTTTGCCAACTGGCCGGGCTGGATGACGCCTCGGCACAAGAGGTTAGGAATCTGCTCAGCAATGCGTCGCTGGCCGGGCTCATTCCCTTCGAGCGGGCAGGGCGAGCTAAGACATCGCCCAAGCTCTATTCGGCCACCGGCGCGGCAATGTTGCGGACCGTCTGGGAAATGACACGTTCCGGCCGGTCCTATGAATTCGTCGCCCCGGTGGCGCATGTGATCGGCGAGATGATGGGCGCGCTGGTCGAGAATCTGCCGCGCATCGACGACCTGGACCGAGCGGACGGCTTGAGTCACCTAGTCATCTATGCCTGCGACGGCAATGGTCAGATCGTGGACGTTCGGCAGGTGACCGATCGGTCGTTGGCTCCCCGGTCTTTGCTCGGAGACCATGGTGGATTCGATGTCGGCGTGGTCTTCGCGGGCGAGATCGTCTGGAATGTCCTGCGTCACTATCCCGACTTCTGGCGCCGTGATCTCGCTCAGCGTACGGCGGCGCGGCGGCGATCGCTCTATCGCGGCGCCGACCCTGATGGAAATCCTCTCGATCCCGATCACCCGTTCAATAGGGATCGACCGGCCGTGGATCGTGCCCGGCGACTGTTGGAAATCGAGGAATTCATCGAAGCCCTTATGGAACGAGAGGTGAGCGAATGACCACCACCGAATTGAGCGCTGAAGAGATCGAGAGCCGCCTTCGCCTGATCGGCCGCAAAGCCAATCTCAACACGGCCGAGGCTTCGTTCTACCTTCTGCACTGCCATGGGCTCACCCAGTCGCCCGCGACCTTGAACCGCAAGCGGTCGGTCGGCGGCGGGCCGCCGTTTCGTCCGGCGCCGGGGACTAAGAGCCCACTCTATCCGAAGGACCTGCTCGACACCTGGGCGGCCGAAGTCTTGGGGGCGCCGGTATCGAGCACCAGTGAGGTACCACGGCGCGGGCATCGGGGGTGACAATGGCCAGCCAGATGGAGCTTTCCGTGCGGGCGCTGGGGCATCGTGATGGCCGCTATCTGCTGTTGTCGGGCGCCGGCGAGATGCGGCAGATGACGGCCGGCCGCATTTGCAGCGCATCCGGACTCCTGGATCTATTCGCCGGCCGAATCGGTGAACTGGAGACACGATTTCCCTCGTCACAAACGAAGGCGCCTTTCGATGCCATGGCGGCAGGCTCGCATCTGATACGGCAATGCGTCGAGCGCGGCCTGGTCGATATGCCGCGGAGAAGCCGACGTGGACGATAACTCTCGCGCCGATCGTGGATTATCGATTTGTGAACTTGTCCTTGGTTCACAGGATATGCTCGCTTCCGACCACCCCGACCAGGCGCCGCCATTTCGCCTTGGCGAGCGCGGGGTCGAACGGCGGATCGATCGGACCGACAAGGAAACCGGAGAGGTTACCACGGAATGGCGGTGGGTATGCTCTTACCTCGAAGTCCTGGCCGACACCCGCAGCGCCGAAGGCAGTGAGTGGGGACGCTACTTGGAGGTGAAGGATCGGGACGGCAAGGCGAAGAACTGGGCCATGCCCATGTCGATGCTGGCCGGCGACGGACTTGCTTACCGGGAGATCCTGCTCTCGCTCGGTCTGATCCTGGCGCCTGGGCCGCAGGCGCGCCATCACCTTCACGAATATATTTCGACCGCCAGGCCCGGGTTGAAATTACGTTGTGTCGGCCGTGTCGGGTGGCACGGTGATGCCTTTGTGATGCCAGACATTACGATTTCACCCTCAAAGGGCCGCGGCGAGGGGACGATCCTGCAAACGATCGGTGCGCCGGACCATGCGTTCCGCGTCAGCGGGACCTTGGCGGAATGGCAGCAGGCGGTGGCAAGGCCAGCCGCCGGCAATTCGCGCCTGGTATTGAGCCTGAGCGCGGCATTCGCTGCACCGCTCTTGTACCTTGTCGACGGCGAGAGCGGCGGTTTCCAATTGCGGGGTGGGTCTTCGATCGGCAAGACGACCGCACTGGTGGCGGCCGGTTCGGTGTGCGGCGGCGGCGGCATCAAGGGCTATGTCCGATCTTGGCGCATGACTGACAATGGTGCGGAATCGGTGGCGCTGGCCCATTGTGACTTGTTGCTGTGCCTCGACGAGCTTGCCGAAGTCTCCGCCCAGGCTGCCAGTGCCGCTGCCTACATGCTGGCCAATGGCCGCGGCAAGGTGCGTGCCAATAAGGGAGGGGAGGCGCGGCCGGCGGCCGAATGGCGCTGCATGTTCCTTTCCACCGGCGAAATCACTCTGGCCGACAAAATTGCGGAGGAAGGGCGCGGTAGAAGAACGACAGCCGGCCAGGAAGTTCGGGTGATCGACCTGCCGGCCGATGCCGGCGCCGGTCTCGGCTTGTTCGAGAATTTGCACGGCGCCGCCTCGGCCGATGCCTTCGCAAGGCAGTTGAAGGAGGCCGCCGGGCAATTTTATGGGACAGCCCTTCGTGCGTTCCTCGACCGTCTGGTGAAGGAGCGTGACTCGGTTGCGGTGGCGGCCCGGCACTACGCCCGGGAGTTTGTGGCCGAGCAATGCCCGCCAGACGCGGACGGACAGGTGAAGCGCGTGGCTACGCGCTTCGGATTGGTGGCCGCTGCCGGAGCGGTGGCGACCGCCTATGGCATTCTGCCCTGGGGGTCGGACGAGGCGGCGTGGGCGGCCGCGACTTGCTTTCGGGCCTGGCTGGACAATCGCGGCGGCACTGCATCCGGTGAGGAATGTGAAGCCCTGGCGGCCGTTCGGCGCTTCATCGAGCAGCATGGATCGAGCCGCTTCGAGGCGATTCGGCCGAACCAATTCGGTGAGGCGACGGCAGCCGACCGGACGGTGAACCGGGCCGGGTTCCGTGAGGAGGAGTTGGATCGCGGCACCAGTTTCTTCGTCCTGCCCGAGGTGTGGAAGCGGGAAGTCTGCGCCGGCCTTGACGCAACGGCCGTGGCCCGGGCGATTGCCAGAAGTGGTCATCTCAAGGTGCCGGAAGGCAGCAAGAGCCTCCAAATCAAGCGGCGCATCCCAGGGTACAGCAGCCCTGTTCGCTGCTACCACATCGCCAGCACGATCCTGGGCTAGTCATGCCGGATTTTCGACGTTTGGCGGTCGGGCTGGGCGTCGATATCACTACATTAGAATCGTTCAACCATGTCCCAACTTGTCCCAACCTCTCATCGCAGGTTGGGACAGAGAATTCCCCTTTAGATTCAAGGCTGTACCAACTGTCCCAACCTGTCCCAACCGAAAATGATGATGCCTGTGCGCGCAGCGGCGGCGAGGCGGGTTTCGAGGAGCGGGCAGCAATCATGGAGTACGAGGGCGGCGCGTGCCGGGTCGAAGCAGAACGGCTGGCTGCCTACGAAATACGCCGAGAAACCCGCAATAAATCACGCCAAAATACAAATAATACATAAAAATCAAATGATTATCTTGCCGCATCTCGGTCCGAGACGGTTGCGCGGCCGGCGCCTGTGATGGCGAAGTTCCTTCACCGATCGAGGGAACGACATTGTTCGACCGCCTGAAGACTTTCTTCCGACCCGATGAAACTCGCGCCCAAACAACGGCGCCCGCCGACGGCTGGGCGGTGTTCACGCCGCCCGCGACCGCGGCCGGCATCGCTGTCGGCCCCGAGACGGCCTTGCGGTCGCCGACCGCGCTGGCCTGCATTCGGGCCATCACCGAGACCGTGGGGGCACTTCCGATCCATGTCTTCCGCACGACCGAGGCGGGCCGGGAACGGGATGTCGGGCACCCGGCGGCGGCGATCCTGGCCGGAGACGCCAACCCCTGGACCGGATCGACCGAGCTGCGCACCGCCTTGCAGGTCGACGCGCTGCTGCACGGCCGGGCCTTTGCGCTGGTGATCCGGGCAGGTGGCAAAGTGCGGGAGATGCACCGCCTGGACCCGCGGTCGGTCGAGGTGAGCTTCGACCCTGACACGCTGGAGCCCAGCTTCGCCGTCAGCCAGCAGGAAGGCGGGGTGCGGCGCTATGCCTGGCCCGATGTGTTCTTCCTGCAAACGCCGGGCGGCACCCTGGACCGGCCGATCAGCCTGACCCATCTGGCGCGGGAGGCAATCGGCTTGGACCTTGCCATGGCCGAGCATCAGGGACGGCTGTTCAGTGCCGGTGCGCGGCCGAGCGGCGTTCTGGAATATGGCAAGCCGTTGTCGCCCGAGACGGTGAAGCGGCTGCGCGCCAGCTTCGACGCGCAGCACGCCGGCGCCGGCAATGGCGGCAAGACCCTGATCCTGGAAGACGGCATGACCTTCCGGGCCATCCAGTTCACCTCGGTCGACCTGCAATTCCTCGAACTGCGCCGGTTCGCGGTGCAGGAGATCGCCCGAACCTATCGGGTGCCCGGCACACTGATCGGCGATCTGGAACGGGCCACCTGGAACAATGTCGAGGAGCTGTCGCGCCAGTTCCTGACCTTCACCCTGCTGCCCTGGCTGGATGCCTGGGAGGCGGCCTTGTCGCGCGTGTTGTTCACACCTAATGAACGCGGGCGGCTCTTTCTGGAATTCGTCACCGACGACCTGCTGCGGGGAGACATCGCGGCCCGCTTCGAAGCACTGGCCAAGGCGGTGGGCGCGCCCTGGATGACGCCGGACGAGGCCCGCGCCCTGGAAAACCGGCCGCCCATCGCCGGCGGCGACCAGTTGGTGCGGCAGGCCGGGCAGACCGGCGCCGCCGGGAAGGCCGCGCCATGACCGAGACCCGTGCCCTGGACCTTGTCGACGTCCGCTTCGAGGCGGGCGACGACACCGGCCTGATCGAGGGCTTCGCCGCCCGCTTCGACGAGGCGGACTCTTACGGCGACGTGATCGAGCGCGGCGCCTTCGCCGCATCACTGGCCGAACATCGGGCGGCGCAGACCATGCCCGTGATGCTATGGAGCCATGAGCCGGGGGACGTGATCGGCCGTTGGGAAGCGATCGAGGAGACGGGCGAAGGACTGAAGGTCCGCGGCCGGCTGAACCTGGATGTGCAGCGCGCCAGGGAAGCGCGGTCGCTGGTCCGGTCCGGTGCCGTGACCGGCCTTTCCATCGGCTTTCGGGTACGCCAGGCGGCGGCCGGGGCGAACGGCGTTCGCCTGGTCCGGGCGATCGAGCTGCACGAGGTATCCATCGTGTCACTGCCGGCTGCCAGGCGCGCCCGCGTGACCAGCATTCGCAGCGCCGCATCGGCGGTAGAACAGGAGGTCCGCATGGACACGAGCACCCCGGCGACGGCGCCGGACAACAAGCCGGCGTCCGGCACGGGGAGCGGTGACGGCGACGAGACGGCGTTGGCCGATCTGACCAAGCGGATCGCCTCGATCGAGGAAATTCTCGCGAGGAACGAGATCCGCGCCCAGCGGCCGGGTGCCACCGCCAAGGCCGCCACCGAGGGCCTGGAAACCCGCGCCTTCACCGGCTTCGTACGGCGCGGCCGCGAGGCCCTGGCCGCCGACGAGGTGCGGGCCCTGACCGTCGCCGACGACACGGCCGGCGGCTATCTGGCGCCGGCCGATTTCCAGACCGAGCTGTTGAAGAACCTGGTGCTGATCTCGCCGGTGCGCCAGGCAGCACGGGTGATGAACACGTCGTCCGGTTCGGTGATCCTGCCCAAGCGGACGGCGGCGCCGACCGCCGGCTGGGTGGGCGAGCTGGAAGACCGGCCCGAAGCGACGCCGGCCTATGGCCAGGTGGAAATCTATGTCCACGAGATGGCAGCCTATGTCGACGTTTCGGTGAAGCTGCTGGAAGACGCGGCGGTGAACATCGCCAGCGAATTGTCGGCCGACCTGGCCGAGGAATTCGCCCGCCTCGAAGGTGTCGCTTTCCTGGCTGGGGATGGCGTGAAGAAGCCGCGCGGCCTGATGGTTCATCCCGACGTGGCGAGCGTCGCCAACGGCAATGCCACCACCCTGCAAGGCGACGGCCTGGTCAGCCTGATGCACGCCCTGCCGGCCTTCTACCGGAACCGCGGGGCCTGGATGATGAATGCCGCGACCATCGGCGCCGTGCGCAAGCTGAAGAACGGCACGGGCGACTATCTGTGGCGCGACAGCCTGGCCGACGGCAATCCTCCGACCCTGATCGGCCGGCCGGTGATCGAGGCGCCGGACATGGACGACGTCGGCAGCGGCACCTATCCGGTCCTGTTCGGCGACGTGCAGAGCGCCTATCGGATCGTCGACCGGGTGGCCGTCTCGATCCTGCGCGACCCCTATTCGCAGGCGACCAAGGGCCTGGTCCGCTTCCATGCCCGGCGCCGCACCGGCGGCGACGTGGTGAAGGCCGAAGCGGTGAAGAAGCTGCATATGGCGGTGAGCTGAGGAGGCGACGATGCGTGATCTGGTTCATTCCCTCGGCCTGTTGCAGTCCGTCAAGCCGCAGGTGCTGGCCGCGACCGACGTCGGCGCGGCGATCGACCTGTTGGGCTTCAACTCGGCAACCGTCATCATCACCACCGGGGCCATTGTCGGGGCCTGCGACTACACGGCAAAGCTCCAGGAGAGTGACACCACCACGTCCAGCGACTTCACCGATGTGGTCGCCGCCGACCTGCTGGGCACGTTCCCGGCCTCGCTGGTGGCAGACAGCTTGGTGAAGGTCGGCTACGCCGGCAACAAGCGCTATGTCCGCACGGTGGTGACGAAGAACAGCGGGACTTCGATCGCAGCCGCAGCGCTGATCGTGAAGGGCCACGCCGATACTCGACCGGTGACTTGATGCCCTACGCCGCCCCGCGCATCTGCAAGTGTGGCCGTGCTGTGCCGGCTGGGTCGAACTGTCCGGCCTGCGCACTCGATCGACATGAAAAGGGCAAGGGGCGGCCCTCAGCTGCCGCACGCGGCTATGGCAAGACATGGGTGAAAGCCCGCGCCGAATTCCTGGCCGGGCATCCTCGCTGCACCTGCGGCGCCGCCGCCACCGTGGTGGATCACTCGGTTTCGCACAAAGGAGATCGGACCCTGTTCTGGGATCGCAGCCTGTGGCGTCCCATGTGTGCCCCCTGTCACAACCGGAAGACGGCCTCGACCGACGGCGGGTTCGGCAACCCGGTCCGACCCCAGGGGTAGGAGGCGAGCTTTTCCCGCAACGCCAGGGGACCGTGTCCGAAGACAGCTTTTAGAGAGACGCTGAAATGGGGTTTGGCCGAAACCCGCGGGAATTGGAGATGTCGAGATGGCCTTGCTGCGACTGACTGCACCGGCGGCGGATCTGCTCACGGTCGAGGATGCTAAGGCCCAGCTCAGGGTCGAGGTCGACGACGAAGATGCCCTGATCGGCAGCTATATCAAGGCCGCGACCGCGCGCTTGGACGGTCCGGCGGGCCTGCTCGGGCGAGCGCTGGTTACGCAACAGTGGCGCCTGACACTGCCTTCCTTCTTGCCCGCGATCCCGCTGCCCCTGCCGCCCTGCCAATTGGTCGAGACTGTCACCTACGAGGACGCCACGCGGACCATTCAAACGCTTGATTCGACCACCTACCGCGTGGACGGCGCTGGTGGAGACGATGCCGCGGTTCTGATACCGACCGATGGGACGCCCTGGCCGGCCGGCAGCAACGTCACGGTCGATTTCACGGCAGGTTACGGCGACACAGCCGAGGACGTGCCCGAAGGGCTTCGCCAGGCAGTGCGCCTTCTGGTCGGCCACTGGCACCGCGGCCGCGAGGCCGTCGTCATCGGTTCCATCGTCAATGATCTGCCCTTCGGCTTCGAGGACCTGATCCGCGATTACCGGCTGTGGAGCTTCTGACCATGAAAGGCCGCAAGGGGCACCTGGCACTTGTCACCGGGGATGCGTCGCCGTCGCGATGCCCCGGCCCGCCGTCCAATCTGAATGACCATGCCAAGCGGGAATGGAAGAGGGTTGCCGTCATCCTCCACCGTCGCCGCCTGTTGGGGGTCGACATGCTGGCAACCCTCGAAGCCTATTGCATCGCGGTTGGCATGGTCCGGACCTGCCAGGACAAGCTGGCGGCGGAAGGCGACTTCATCGCCTGCGGCCCGAGCGGCAAGACCGCTCCCCTGTTCTCGGCGGCTGGTGTCGATCTCGGCACCGGCGGCACGCCGGAGATCAAGGAGCACCCCGCGAACCGGCTGATGCTGGCGGCCATGCGCGAAGCCCGGCTTCTCGCGGCCGAACTCGCCCTGACACCGCACCGCCGGGGCAAGAAGGGCGCCGAAGATGACAACGATGAAGACGACCTGTCCGACCTGGGTCTTTGACGATTCGCCGATTGCCGACCCGCTGGGGTATGGCGACCGCGCCGTGCGCTTCCTGCACGCCCTGCGGCATCCCAAGAGCCGGAAGGAAGGCCAGGGCTTCGAGCTGGTGCCCTGGCAGGAACGGATTGTCCGCCGCATCTATGGTCCTTGCGACGAAGACGGCCGGCGCCAGGTGCGCACGGTCTTCATGCTGCTGCCGCGGGGCAATCGCAAGACGGCGCTGGGGGCCGGCCTTGCCCTGCTCCACACCTTCGGCCCGGAACGAATGCCGGGCGGCCAGGCGATCACCGCCGCCGCCGATCACAAGCAATCGCGGATCGCCTTCGACGAGGCGGTATCCATCGTTCGGGCCGACAAGCGGATCGCCAGGGCGACGACGGTGGTCGATCACAAGACCCGCATCACCCACCCGAAATCGGGCGCCTTCCTCGAGGCAATCGCCGCCGACGCCGGCACCCAGCACGGCCGCACGCCGACCTTCGTCCTGGCCGACGAGCTGCACGCCTGGCGCAAGCGCGACCTGTGGGACGTGCTGCGCACCGGCCTGGTGAAGGTTCCCGGATCGCTGTTCGTCGTCATCACCACGGCTGGCCGCGGCCAGGAGAACATCGCCTGGGACATCTACAGCTATGCTCGCAAGGTCGCCCTGGGCGAGGTGATCGATCCCGGCTTCCTGCCGATCCTGTTCGAGACCCCGCGCGACGCCGACTGGCGCGACGAGACCGTGTGGACCGCTGCCAACCCCGGCCTGCCCTACGGCTTCCCGGACATCGCCGGCCTGCGGCAACTGGCGCGGGAAGCCGAAGCAAGGCCAGCCGACCGGGAAGCCTTCCGCAACCTTCATCTGAACATCTGGCTGGACCAGAGCGCCGATCCCTTCGTCGACATGGATGTCTACGACCAGGGTGCCGCGCCGGTGGACCTGGATGCCCTCGAAGGAGCGCCTTGCTGGCTGGCCGTCGACCTGTCGTCTAACGTCGACCTGACGGTCGTCGTCGCCTGCTGGCGGACCGACGACGATGGCTTCGTGGCTTGGCCCTGGTTCTTCTGCCCGGCCGACAATCTGCGCAAACGGGCCGAGAAAGACGGCGTGCCCTATCCCCTGTGGGCGGACGAAGGCTTCATCGCACCGACACCGGGCAATGTCGTCGACTACCGCTTCGTCGAGGACACGATCCGCGACCTGTGCGACCGCTTCGACGTCCGCGAGATCGCCTTCGATCCGCACCTGGCGCAGCAGATCATGAACAACTTGGCCGACGAGGGCTTGCCGGTTGTGGCGATGCGCCAGGGCTGGGTGACGATGGCGCCGGCCGTGAAGGAGCTGGAACGCGCCATCGTCGGCCGCCAGTTCCAGCATGGCGGCCATCCGGTGCTGCGCTGGAACTTCGACAATGTGGCGGTCGAGACCGACCGGGCCGGCAACCGCATGTTCACCAAGGGCAAGAGCCGCGACCGGATCGACGGCGCTGTAGCAGCAGCAATGGCTGTCGCCCGCGCCGCGGCGGCCGGTTCGATTCGCTCGATCTACGAGACCGAGGACAGGCCCGAAGGCTTCGTCTTCCTGTAATCCCCGGCCGGCGGGGTCTCGCAAGAGAGGAGGCCGGAGGCGTGTCAGTCGCGGGTGGCGCCGTCCAAACCAACAGCGACAGCCGGCGGCACGGGTTTCTTCAGCCGTGCGTGGCCGGAAGAAGGCCGGGTTGCCTACGGGCGCCCGGCCTTCGCATTATGGTCGAAATCGGTCACTATCGTGGGTACTGGGTGGGTGCTGGAGCATGATTGACAACATCAGGAATTATTTATAACTATTTGATATTCATATATAATTTCTCTTCGCAAGACGTTATCCGTTCGAGATTGACGATTTCAGCCATGGGCGGTTTCCGTTGCCGTGCCTCGGCGGGTAGACTGGTAACAGGATTCGACGGAGGGGTGAATTGCGCAAGCTTCTGATCGGTGTCGGTCTGGTCGTTGGCCTTCTGATCGGACTGGCCTTCGCCGCGCCCTTGCTCGTCGACCTGAACGACCGCAAGCCCCAGATCGCCGCCCTGATCGAGGAGGCGACCGGCCACCGGGTGGTGCTCGGCGGCGACATCCGCTTCCGCCTGCTGCCGGCCCCTTCGATCTCGGTGCGCGCCGTGCGCGTGACGGGGGCCGATCCCGCCGCCCCGGATCTCGCCGCGGTGCAGGCGCTGGACGTTCGCCTGGGCCTGCTGCCCCTGCTGGGCGGCAAGGTCGAAATCGCCGATGTGCGCCTGGTGAAGCCCGTGCTGCGCCTGGCCGAAGCGGCGGCCGCTGCGCCGGCACCCGGCGGTTCGTCAGGTTCCAGGAGCAATGCTCCAACCTCCCCGACTCCCGGGCCGGCGCCCGGCGGCACGGCCGCGCCGGCGACTTCTCCGGCACCGGCCGGCGGTGGCAGTGACATCGCCGTGCAGCGCGTGGTGATCGAGGAAGGACGGATCGAATACCACCCCGCCAGTGGCCCGCCCGTCACCGTCGATTCGATCGAGGCGACCCTTTCCGCCCCCAGCCTGTCCGGCCCCTTCAGCGCCAGCGGCGGCGCTACCTACAAGGGCCAGCCGGTGACCGTCGATATTGCGGTCGGCCGCCTGACCGGGGTGCAGCCGGTCGGGATCGAGGCCAAGCTCGGTCTGGTCGGCGCCAATGCGCAGTTCGGCGGCACGCTGGACCTTTCCGGGGCCGAACCGCGGGTTGCCGGCAAGGCGTCGCTTTCGCTCGACGATCCGGCGGCGCTGGCCGCCCTGACCGGGGCCACTCTGCCGGCCCTGCAAGGGCCGATCGCACTCGAGGGCACGGTCGGCGGCACGGCTTCGGCGTTGGCGATCGACGATCTCACCCTGATGCTGGGTGAAGCACGGGGCACCGGCCGGCTGGCGCTGACTCTGGGGGACCGGCCCGCCGCCTCGCTCAAGTTGCGTATCGCCCGGATCGACGCCGACGCCCTGCAGGCCGCGCTGACCCCGGCGAAACCCAAGACCCCCGCTGCCACGGCTGCCGCCCCGGCGCCGGCCGCGGGCGAGGCGGGCTTCGCCCTGCCGTCCGGTTTCGATGCCGATGTCGACTTGGGTATCGATGCCGTTCAATGGTCGGGCGGCGTGGTGCAGAAATTGGCCCTGGTCGCGTCGCTGGAAGGCGGCAAGCTGACCGTCTCCAATGTCTCCGCCCTGCTGCCGGGGGCGACCGACGTCGGCCTGTCGGGCACGGCGGTCAATCGTGACGGCCGGCTCCGTTTCGACGGCAGCATCGACATCGCATCCGACAATCCCCGCGCCTTGACCGACTGGCTCAAGGTGACGCCCCAGGGCCTGCCGGCCGACCGGCTGACCCGTTTCGGCCTGACCGGCAAGGTCTCCAGTGACGGCAGCGGCTTCGCCCTGAGCGGCCTCGTGCTGCGGCTCGACGGCGCCACCGCCAAGGGCAGTGCCGGCTGGCAGCCCGGACCGCGGCCCAAGGCCATGGTCTCGCTCGATGTCGATCGCCTCGACCTCGACGCTTATGGCATCGGCGCGGCGCAGGCACCGGCAGCAAAACCAGCGGGCAGCCCGCTGGCCGAGATCGGCGCGCGCGATTCGGCGTCGCCCTTGCCCGATCTCGGCTTCGACTTGGCCCTCCGCATTTCCGTGGCCGAGCTCGGCTTGCGCGGCGGTACGCTCCGCAACGTGCTGTTCGACGGCACGCTGGCGCCCGAGGCGCTGCGCCTCAACACGGTTTCGGTCGGCGACTATCAAGGCCTGAAGCTTTCGGCCGCGGGCAAGCTCGGCTTCGCCAAGGGCGGGACGGAGGCGGATCTCGGCTTCAAGGTGACGGCGCCGTCGCCGGCGCCGCTGCTGGCCCTCGGCGGGGTGGCGGCGCCGGCCGGTGCCGCCGGCCTCGGCGCTCTGGCGATCGATGGCCACCTGACCGGGCGGCCCGATGCGCCGGTGATCGATGCCGGCCTTTCGATCGGCGAGACGCGGCTCGCCCTGGCGGGGTCGCTCGGCGATCTCGCGGCTCCCAAGCTCGATCTCGCCGGCACGCTGAGCGCGCCCGAACTGGTCACCTTCGCCCGGCAGGCGGGGCTGGAGCCGACCGCCGGGGGCACCGCCCTCGGCCCGGTCGACCTCGCGCTGTCGGTGAAGGGGGCGCCGGCCACCCCCGCCGTGACCCTGAAAGGCAAGATGGGCCTGGCGACACTCGATGCCGCGGTTTCGGTGGCGGCGGAGGCGACCAGCGTCGACGCCACGCTCCAGGGCCCGCAGGCGGCCGGGATGCTGACCCGCCTCGGCCTGACCGGCCCGGTCACCGGTATCCTGTCTCTCGACCTGAAGGCCAGCCTGGCGGGCGACCTGCTCGACGTCTCCACCCTGAAGGTTCAGGTCGGGCCGAGCAAGATGGAGGCGACGGCAAAATTGCCGCTCGGCGGTGGCGGGCATTTCGATGCCAAGGTGAAGGCCACCACGCTGGATCTCGCCCTGTTCGGCGGCGGCTCGTCGGCCGCCGGCGGAAGCGGTTCCGGGGCTGGCGGCGGCGGCAAGCCGGCCGCGGCCGGCGGGCACTGGTCGACCAAGCCGATCGACTTGGCCGGCCTCCGCACGCTCGACGGTACTGCCCAGGTGACGGTCGACCGCCTGGTGAGCGGCACCCTCGAACTGACCGGGGTCGGCTTCCGGATCGAGGCGGCGGGCGGCAGGATCGCCCTGAAGGATGTCGCGGCCGCGGCCAATCCGGGCAGCGTGACGGGCAGCGCCAGCCTCGATGCCTCGGGCCCCAGCCTGCGCCTCGCCCTCGAGCTCGTCGGCAACGGCTTCGACCTCGACGCCCTGACGGGGCGGAAGGGGGTGGAACCCGGCCTTTCCGGTACCGGCGACCTCGCCCTGAAGCTGGCCGGCCAGGGGCGCAGTTCCTTCGAGATCGTCTCCAGCCTGGCCGGTCAGGGCCGGCTCGCCGCCAGCAACGGCAAGATCGTGGGTATCGACCTGAAGACCCTGTCGGACGGCCTGAAGACCGTGAACCAGCCGGGCGATGTGATCGGCCGCCTGGCCGCGGCACTGAAATCCGGCAGCACACCCTACCGCAAGATCGCGACCGACTTGGTGGTGGAGCGCGGCGTCGCCCGCCTCGCCAATTTCACCTCGGACGTCGACGGCGGCACCATCGCCGGGGACGGCAGCGTCGACCTGCCGGCCTGGAGCGCGCGCCTCCATTTCGCCGTCAAGCTGATCGAACCGGCCGACCTGCCCCCCCTCGGCATCGACGTGAGCGGCCCCCTCGACAATCTGAACGCCGAGGTGAAGAGCCGCGACATCGAGAACTATTACCTGTCGAAATTCATCGGCAGCAAGGTGCCCGGCCTGCCCCTGCCGGGCGGTGGCGGCGGCAAGGGCGTGGTCGACCAGCTCCTGAAGGGCCTGGGCGGGAACTGAGGGTCAGGCGTCGGCCCCGCCCGCGGGCAGCTTGCCGGCGCGGGCGTGGGCGAGGAGGAACTGGCGGATCGCGCTCGACAGATTGGTGTCGGCGTCGCGTTCGCTGTCGATCCGGGTGACCAGGGCGTTCACAGTCAGGCCCTGGAGCCGGGCGCAGTCGGACAGGGCGGACCAGAAGCTGTCTTCCAGGCTGACCGACGTGCGGTGACCGGCGATCTCGATCGAACGCTTTTGCATGATCTTCCTTCAGGTGGCGCCGGGGCCGATCATCTTGGCCGGGTCGACCAGGCGGTCGAAGGTGCCGGCGTCGATCAGGCCGAGGGCGAGGGCGGCTTCGCGCAGCGTCAGGTTTTCGTGATGCGCGTGTTTGGCGATGCGGGCGGCGGCGTCATAGCCGATCTCGGGGGCGAGTGCCGTGACCAGCATGAGCGAGCGGCGCATCGACTCGTCGAGCCGGGCGAGGTCGGGTTCCGCCCCGATCACGCAGCGATCGGCGAAGGAACGCGCACCGTCGCCGAGCAGGGCGATCGACTGCAGCAGGCAGGCACCGATCACCGGCTTGAAGACATTGAGCTCGAAATGGCCCTGGGAGGCGGCGAAGGCGACCGTGGCGTGATTGCCGACGATCCGGGTCGCCACCATGGTGAGCGCTTCGGCCTGGGTCGGATTGACCTTGCCCGGCATGATGGATGAGCCGGGCTCGTTCTCGGGCAGCTTCAGTTCGCCGAGGCCGGAGCGTGGCCCTGAGCCCATCAGACGGATGTCGCTGGCGATCTTGAAGCAGGCGACGGCGGCCACTTCGACCGCGGCGGAGAGGGCAAGCGCCGGCTCGTGGCCCGCCAGCGCCGCGAATTTATTGGCCGCCGTGCGGAAGGGCAGGCCGGTGAGATGAGCGAGTTCGGCCGCGACTTTCTCCGCGAAGCCGGGCGTCGCGTTGAGCCCGGTGCCGACCGCGGTGCCGCCCTGGGCCAGTTCCAGCACGCCTTCCAGCGCATGTTCGATGCCGCGGATGGCGAAATCGAGCTGGGCCGCATAGCCGCCGAATTCCTGGCCGAGGGTGAGCGGCACGGCGTCCTGGAGATGGGTGCGGCCCATCTTGATCACGCCGGCCCAGGCTTCGGCCTTCTTGGCCAGGGCACCGCGCAGGTGGCGCAGCCCGGGCAGCAGGCGCTGGTCGGTCTGTTCCGCGGCGGCGACATGGATGGCGGTGGGGAAACTGTCGTTCGAGGACTGGCCGTGGTTCACGTGATCGTTCGGATGCACCGGCGCCTTGGCCCCGCGTGCCCCGCCCATCGCCTCACTGGCGAGATTGGCGATCACTTCGTTCACATTCATGTTGGACTGGGTGCCGGAGCCGGTCTGCCAGATCACCAGCGGGAATTCGCCGTCATGCTTGCCGGCCGCCACTTCGGCCGCCGCCTCGGCGATGGCGAGGGCGATCTCGGGCGAAATCTCGCCGAGTGCCGAATTGACCCGCGCGGCCGCCTGCTTGACCAGGGCGAGGCCGCGGATGACAGGCAGCGGCATGTGATCGGCACTGCCGCCGATCGGGAAATTCTCCAGGCTCCGCTGCGTATTGGCCCCCCAAAGGCGGTCAGCCGGCACCTCGATGGGGCCGAAGCTGTCGCGTTCGGTACGGGTATTGCCCATCTGTTCCTCCATATGGACGGTTTCATGGTAGCGAGGATCGGCGACGCTTCTGTGTCAGCGGCCGACAACGACAAGGTGGCACATGGCGCGGCATATCCAGATCGTCCTGTCGAAGCCGGCGACGCCCGCGCGCGAAGCCGAATACAACGACTGGTACGACCGCCAGCATATCCCCGACCTCTTCACCCTGCCCGGATTCGTGAGCGCCCAACGCTACCGGATCGCCGAGCCCTTCACCGGCCGGATTCCCTGGTCCTACATGGTGCTCTACGAGATGGAGGCGGCGGACCTGGGGGAGGTGTTGACGGAGTTGGTCAATTCCCACGGCGACGGCCGGATCGCTGTCTCCGACGTGCTCGACCCGGAGACGCTGACCGCCCTGGTGTTCAGCCCCAGGACGGCTTTTGCCGGCCAGCCGGGGCACCGGCGCCAGCTCTTCGCCGCATTGTCGAAGCCGGCGGAGGGGCGGGAGGACGATTTCAACGCCTGGTACGACGGCCAGCATGTGCCGGACGTGACTTCGATCCCCGGCATTTTCGGGGCGGAACGCTTCGCGCTCTCGATGCCCTTCCTCGACCCCTTGGGCGGTGGGCAGAACTACCTGGCGCTCTACGACGTCGACAGCGACGACCTCGCGGTCCTGGCGTCGGCGGTCAAGGCGGCGGCCCGCTCCGGCCGGACGGTGATGTCCGATGCGATCGACCTGAAGGCGCTCACCGCCTTCTTCCTGGAACCGGTCGGGCCGCTGCGCCTGGCCTAGGCTCAGGCCCGTTTCGGCCGCAGGTGATCGGTGACGTGATCGACCAGGGCGCGGAGCAGGGGATCCTCCGCCCGTTCCTCCGGGCAGAGGATGTAATATTCATGGGCGGCGTTGATCGAGGCGAGGAAAGGCTGGATCAGGCGCCCCTCGGCCAGGAAGCCCCGGGTCAACATGTCGGAGACCAGGGCGAGGCCGCGGCCCTGCACGGCGGAAGCGACCGCCTGCGCCACTGAGCCGACACGGACGCGCCGGCTGCCCTGCAGGCTGACGCGCGCTTCGACCGCCCATTTCGCCCATTCCGCCCCGTCGTCCTCATGGAAGAGCGTGATGCCGCCGAGCTTCCGCTCGCGCTGCTGGAGGTCGAGCTTGGGGAAGAGCACCGGGGCACACACGGTGCGCAGCCTGACCGCACTCAACAGGTGCCAGGACTTTCCCGGAAACGGCGGGTTGTCGTAGACGATCGCGACATCGTTTCGTTCCCAGTCCACTTCGGCGCCGGTGACCGCTTCGTTGATGGTCAGTTCGGGGATGTTCCGGCCCTCCGCGAACTCGACCAGGACGCCGCTGAGCCAGGCGATGCCGAGCGCGGTCGGCACCGAAACGCCGAGCGAGACGGCGGGGGCCGCCATGTCGATCCGTCGGGCGGCGCCGGCCGCCCCCTCCAACTGCCCGAGAGAGACGGCGACGGCCTGGGCGAAGTCGGCCCCGGCCCTGGTCAGGGCGACACCGCGCCCGGTCTTTTCGAACAGGGCAATGCCCGTGGCCTCGCCCAATTTCTTGATCTGGAGGGAGACGGCGCTGGCGCTCAAATTGAGTTCATCGGCCGCCGCCCGGATGCCGCCGAGGCGCGCGACCGCCTCGAAGGCGGGCAGGTAATGCAGATAGGTGAGGCTCCGCGTCATCCAGTCCTCGCACCGTAATCGTTGAGTTTTATAGAACGATTTTGGCGAATATAAATCGATTTTCGTAAATTGTTGCCCGTGCTAACCCTTGTCCCGAAAGGACAAAGCCATGATCCATGCAAAGCCCTTCGACTTTCCCTACGACGGTCGCCTGGACGCCGCGAAGACGGCGCTGGTGGTGATCGACCTGCAGGAGGACTTCCTGTCCCCGACGGGTTATTTCGCCAGGCATGGCTATGATCCGGCGCCGCTGCGCGCCATCCTGCCCACGGTGTCGCGCCTGATCGCGGCCTGCCGGGAGGCCGGCGTCCGGGTGATCCACACCCGCCAGGGCTACCGCGCCGACCTGGCGGACATGACGCCTTACGAGAAATGGCGGCGGCGGCGGGCGGGCCTCGAGGGGACCGACATCCTGCTGCGCTCCAGCCCGGGGTTCCAGATCGTGCCGGAGATCGACGTCCGGCCGGAAGACATCGTGGTCGACAAGACCTGCAACGGCGCCTTCACCTATACCGATTTCGAGCATGTCCTGCGGGCGCAGGGCATCACCCATCTGCTGTTTTCCGGCTGCACCACCGATGTCTGCGTGCACACGACGCTGCGCGAAGCCTGCGACCGCAATTTCCAATGCCTGACCATCGCGGATGCCTGCGCCAGCGGGGACGCCTATGCCCATGCCGCCGCCCTTCACATGGTGACGGTGGAGCAGGGCATCTTCGGCGTCTTGGCCGATTCCACGGCGGTGCTCGCGGGCCTGGCCGAGCTTGGGCGGCGGGCATGAGTGACGCGAAGGGTGCCGGCCAGAAATATATCTCGCTGATGAAGCTGACGCCGGCCGGACTCGCCGAACTGTCCGACAGCGCCCGACGGCGCGAGCTGAGCGAAGAGAGGGTCGCCGCCCTGGGCGGGCGCTCGATCGCCTTCTACGCCGTGATGGGGGCCTATGATTTCGTCCAGGTGTTCGAAATGCCGAGCAACGAGGCCATGATGCAATATGTCCTCACGGCCCGGCGCGACGGCCATGTCGAACCCCTGATCCTGCCAGCCTTCGATGCCGACACCTGGAGCGGCATCATCGACGGGGTCCGGTGACACGGCCCAGCACAAGGGGAATCGTGACGATGAGAATGGTCCTTGCGCTCGCTCTTCTCTCGGCCAGTGCCGCGCCGGCCGCCTTCGCGGCCGAGCCTGGCTTGGTCGCCGACGGCAAGGTGACGGTCTGCACCACGGCGGGCTTTCCGCCGCTCACCTACAAGGCCGACCCCGGCGATACCCGGCCGATCGGCATCGATATCGAGATCGCCGATGCGCTGGCGGCGAAATGGGGCGCCGAGGCGGTCTATACGACGACGGATTTCGCCGGCCTGCTGCCGGCCCTGGGCGCCGGGCGCTGCGGCCTGATCGTCAGCGGCATCTATATCAACGCCGAACGGCGCAAGGCCTATGACGGCATCCGTTACATGAAGTCGGCGACCGTGATCGTCGCCAAGGCCGGCAACGACGCGGTCACTGGGCCGAAGAGCCTGAGCGGCAAGACCGTCGCCCTCGAAGCCGGCACCTATTACAAGGAAGAGCGGGTCGATCCGCTGAACGCCGCCCTGGCCGCCGCCGGCAAGCCGGCGGTGACGGTACAGACCTATCCCGCCCAGCAGGCCGCCTATCAGCAGGTCCTGGTCGGCCGGGCCGACGCCACCCTGACCGAGGAGGCCGAGGGCGCCTATCGGGTGGCAACCACGGACGGCCAGTTCAAGGTCACCTATACTTGGGCGTCCGAATTCACCTATCGGATCTACATGCGCCGGGAAGGCGACAATGCCGACGCGGTCAGGGCCGCGCTGAAGAAGCTCAAGGAGGAGGGGTTCTTCGCCGCCCTGGCGAAGAAATACGGCCTCGATCCCGCCGTCTTCGACGTCGACTACGACGGCTGACGCGGGACGATGGCCTTCGACCCCGGCCTGTTCGCATCGGCGCTCGCCTCGCCGGCCCTGCTGGCCGGGGCGGGTGTCGCGATGGTCCTGTCGGTCGTGGTCTTCGCGCTCTCGTTCCTCGGCTGCCTGCCCATGGCGCTGTGCCTGAACAGCAAGCAGCGGAGCCGGCGTCATGCGGCCCAGCTTTATGGCTGGGTGTTCCGGGCGGCGCCCTTGATCCTGGTCCTGCTGATCGTCTGGAACGGCACGCCCCAGGTCTTTCCGGCCCTGCTGCGGGCAGGCTGGTTCACGCCCTTCGTTGCCGCCGTCCTGTCGCTCTCGCTGGTTTCGGTCGCCTATATGGCCGAGGTCATGCGGGCGGCGCTGCGCGCCATCCCGCCGGGCCAGTGGGAAGCCGCTTCGGCGCTGGGGCTGACCCGGTTGCAGACTTTCCGCCTGGTGGTCATGCCCCAGGCGCTCCGGGTGGCGTTGCCACCTTTGATGAATGAATTCATCAATATCCTGAAGGTCTCGTCGCTCGCCTATGTGATCTCGCTCCGGGAGATCATGGCGGTCGTGAACGATGCCATCGCCGCCTCGTTCCGCTTCGTCGAATGGTATTGCGCGGCGCTGGTCTATTACCTGGTGATCGTCTCGATCTTCATGCTGGCCCATGCCGCGATCGAGCGGCGGATGCGCGGCGCCTGAGCGCCGCGCGCCCCGGTCACATCAGGCCGGCGGCTCTCACGGCCTGACTTCGGTGTTCCCGGTGACACCCTCCGGCACCTGGTCGATCACCAGGAGTTCGACCGGCGCGCTGCCCGTGTTCTCGCCATAGTGCCAGTCGCCCAGCAGTTCGACGATGAAGTCCCCCGCCTTGTAGTCGAAGCGCTTGCCGCTGTCGGCGGCATAGACGGCGAGGGTGCC
The DNA here is from genome assembly GCF_041650655.1 of Zavarzinia sp. Taxonomy (GTDB): domain Bacteria; phylum Pseudomonadota; class Alphaproteobacteria; order Zavarziniales; family Zavarziniaceae; genus Zavarzinia. The sequence goes on along the minus strand of NZ_JBAZKR010000004.1, from coordinate 11,287 downwards.
GGCCTCGACATAGGCATAGCGATGATAGGGATGGCGATGCACCGGCAGCTTGGCCCCCGGCTGGATGACATAACGCGAGACGATGACCGACGCCGGCCCCGCCGGCAGGGTGATCGGCTGGCCGGTCACCGTGGCACTGCCCGAGAACACGGGCGTCACGGTCACCGCCTTGGGGGCATCGTCGGCCAGCGCCGCGGCGGGAAGGAGGAGGTGGGCGAAGGCGAGGCTCAGCACGAGTTGGTGCTTCACCTTCATTCTCGATGCTCGCATGACTGCCATTCTCCCATTTTGGAAGCAACGGTCTCGCATTGGCGGATAGGTGTCCAGTGGCATTGATCTGGGTACACCGAGCCGCACCCTGCTCGAGTGGCGGCTGGGCGCGATCATCGGCGGCGACGGCCTGGACGAAAGCGAGGGCGCAACACCTGGCGCCGCGCCCGCTGAAACGAAACGGGCCGGGGCGCTGCTCGCACCCCGGCCCGCCGGAAAGGTCCGCCGGATCGCCCCCCGTCCTGGGGGCGGGATCTCACATCAGGTCGGCGAAGAAGTCGTTGCCCTTGTCGTCGACCACGATGAAGGCGGGGAAATTCTCCACCTCGATCTTCCACACCGCTTCCATGCCGAGTTCCGGATATTCCAGGACCTCGACCTTGCGGATGCAGTTCTGTGCCAGGATGGCGGCCGGGCCGCCGATCGAGCCGAGGTAGAAGCCGCCGTGCTTCTTGCAGGCGTCGGTCACCTGCTTGGAGCGGTTGCCCTTGGCCAGCATGACCATGGAGCCGCCGGCTTCCTGGAACTGGTCGACGTAAGAGTCCATCCTGCCGGCCGTGGTCGGCCCGAAGGAGCCGGAGGCATAGCCGGCCGGCGTCTTGGCCGGGCCGGCGTAATAGACCGGGTGGTCCTTGATGTATTGCGGCAACCCTTGCCCGGCGTCGAGCCGTTCCTTGAGCTTGGCATGGGCGATGTCGCGGGCGACGATCATCGGGCCGGTCAGGGACAGCCGGGTGCGGATCGGATACTGAGACAGGGTCTTCAGGATTTCCGCCATCGGCTTGTTCAGGTCGATCTGCACGACCTCGCCTTCGAGGTCGTCGTGCGTCACCTCGGGCAGATATTTCGCCGGATCATGCTCCATCTCCTCGAGGAACACACCGTCCTTGGTGATCTTGCCGAGCACCTGGCGGTCGGCCGAGCAGGAGACGCCGATGCCGACCGGGCAGGAGGCGCCGTGACGGGGCAGGCGGATGACGCGCACGTCGTGGCAGAAATATTTGCCGCCGAACTGGGCGCCGATGCCGGTCTGCTGCGTCAGCTTGTGGATCTCGGCTTCCAGCTCGACGTCGCGGAAGGCGCGGCCGAGCTCGTTGCCGCTGGTCGGCAGGTCGTCGAGATAGCGGCAGGAGGCGAGCTTCACGGTCTTGAGGTTCAGCTCGGCCGAGGTGCCGCCGATCACGATTGCCAGGTGATAGGGCGGGCAGGCGGCGGTGCCCAGCGTCTTGATCTTGGCTTCGACGAATTTGAGCAGCGAGGCCGGGTTCAGCAGGGCCTTGGTCTCCTGGTAGAGATAGGTCTTGTTGGCCGAACCGCCGCCCTTGGCGACGAAGAGGAAGTGATATTCGTTGCCCGGGGTCGCATAGAGGTCGATCTGCGCCGGCAGGTTGTTGCCCGTGTTCTTTTCCCGGTACATGTCGAGCGGCGCCATCTGGGAATAGCGGAGGTTGGTCTCCGTATAGGTGCGGGCGACACCCTTGGAGATCGCTTCCTCGTCCTTGCCGTCGGTCCAGACATATTGGCCGCGCTTGGCCATGACGATGGCCGTGCCCGTGTCCTGGCACGAGGGCAGCACCATGCCGGCCGCGACATTGGCGTTCTTCAGGAGTTCGAGCGCCACGAAACGGTCGTTCGCCGAGGCTTCCGGATCTTTCAGGATCGAGGCGAGCTGGGCCAGGTGGCCGGGGCGGAGCAGGTGCGAAACGTCGCGGTAAGCGGCGAAGGTGAGCGCTTCGATCGCTTCCGGCGCCACTTCGAGGATGCGCTTGCCGCCGACAACGATCTCCTTGACGCCGTCCGAGGTGATCTTGCGCCACGGCGTCTCGACGTGGTGGGAGGGGTCGTGCTCGAACATTTCCTGATAGGCGAACGCCGTCATGGCCGAAACCTTCTGATGATGTCGAAAGGCGCCGGGCCAGCCGGCGCCGAGGGGATGGCGGCCCTGCTTATTTCTTGCGGCCCTGGCTATTTCTTGCGGAAAGCGTCCAGGGTCAGGACTTCGCCGCGCTTCTCGCCCGCCGTTTTCTCCTCGGCTTCGGCCGTGGGGGCGGTGTCTTCGCGCTTGGCGGGGACGAAACTGGCCGGCTCGCCCGCGGCGGGCGTGGCCGCGGCCGGGCGGGCCGAGGCTTCGCCGGTCGGCTGGAATTGCAGGCCGAACTGGACCGAGGGGTCGAAGAAGCCGGTCATGGCATCGAAGGGGATGACCAGCCGCTCCGGCATCTTGTTGAAATTGAGCTGTACCTCGAAGCCGGAGTCGGAAACCTTCAGGCCCCAATACTGGTGCTGGAGGATGATGGTCATCTCGTCCGGATAGCGCTCGCGCAGATAGTCAGGGATGTCGACCCCCGGCGCGGTGGTCTTGAACGAGAGATAGAGGTGATGGTTGCCCGGCAGGCCCTGAGCGGCCACCCGGTTCAGCGCCAGACGCACGACGCCGCGCAGCGCGTCCTGCACCATGGCACTGTAATTCATGTAATCCTTGCCCATCACTCCAGACTCGATCTTCCCGCGGGATACAGCTTCGGCCCAGCCTATCGCTCGGTGCGCCGCAGTCAATGCGCGAGCGGGGGAGAAGGCCCCGCACATGGCCGCCCTGCACCCCGGAAATGGCAGTTTCGGCGGCTTCCCGGCCGGACTTCCGACCTTGGTCGCGTCGCGGGTCTTGCAGGCGAATTCGGAAAGAACCAGCGTGCCGGCAAGACAAGAGGGAGGCGAGGTGGTGTTTCAGCGTATCCTGATCGCGAACCGGGGCGAGATCGCCATCCGCATCGCCCGCGCCTGCGCCGCCCTGGGGATCGAGAGCGTCGCCGTCCATGGCGAGGACGACGCCCGCTCGCTCCATGTCGCCGCCGCAGACCGCGCGCTGGCGCTGATCGGCTCCGGCGTCGCCCCCTATCTGGACGGACCGCAGATCCTGGCGGTAGCCAAGGCCGCCGGCTGCGACGCCGTCCATCCGGGCTATGGCTTCCTGGCTGAGAATGCCGCTTTCGCGGCGGCCTGCGCCGCTGCCGGCATCAGTTTCGTCGGCCCCTCGGCCGAGACGCTGGCCCTGTTCGGCGACAAGGTGGCGGCACGGCGCCTGGCGGTCGAGGCCGGCGTGCCGGTCGTCGAAGGTACGGCGCGGGCGGTCGACCTCGGTTGTGCCGAAGCCTTCCTGCGCAAGCTCGGGCCGGGCGCCAAGGTCATGGTGAAGGCGGCGGCGGGCGGCGGCGGGCGTGGCATGCGCCTCGTCGAAAAGCCGGAAGACATGGCCGAAGCCTTCGCCCGCTGCCGCTCCGAGGCGAAATCCGCCTTCGGCGACGACAGCCTCTTCGTCGAGTGTTTCGTCCCCGCGGCGCGCCATATCGAGGTGCAGATCCTGGGCGACGGCGAGGCGGTCGCCCATCTGTTCGAGCGCGATTGCAGCCTGCAACGCCGGCACCAGAAGCTGGTCGAATTCGCGCCCGCCCCCGGGCTCGATCCCGGCTTGCGCGAAAAACTGTGCCAGGCCGCCCTGACCCTGGCCCGGGCAGCGCGCTACCGGACCGTGGGCACGGTCGAATTCCTGGTCGAGGGCGAGGACTTCCGCTTCATCGAGGCCAACCCGCGCCTCCAGGTCGAACATACGGTGACCGAGGCGGTGACCGGCGTCGACCTGGTCGCCGCCCAGATCCGCCTCGCCGCGGGCGAGCCTCTGTCGGCCCTCGGCCTGGATGGCGTGATCCCGCGCGGCCAGGCGGTCGAGCTTCGCCTGAATCTCGAGACGGTGGCGGCGGACGGCACGGCGCGGCCGGCGGGCGGCACCATCGCCGTCTTCGAGATGCCGGGCGGGCCGGGCCTCCGCGTCGATGCCGCCGGCTATGCCGGTTACGGCATCAATCCCGCCTTCGATCCGCTGATCGCCAAGCTGATCGTCAGCGCGCCGGGCAGCGATCCTGCCCGCCTGGTCGGCCTGGCGGCGCGGGCGCTGCGCCAGGTCCGGATCGAGGGGGTGGCGAGCAACCTCGGCTTCCTCGGCCGCCTGCTGGCCCGGCCGGAAGTGGCCGCGGGCGTCTTCGACAATCGCTTCGTCGAACGCCATCTGGCCGATCTGGTCGGGCCGCTGGAGGCCGGCGGCTTTTTCGCCGGTGCCGTGGAGCGGGCTTCGGCGCCCGTGATGGCGACGCCGGAAGGCACGGTCGCGGTGGCCGCACCGCTCTCCGGCAAGCTCGCCGCCTTCGAGGTGGAGCTCGGCCAGGCGGTCGCGGCAGGTGAGCCGGTCGCCGTGATCGAAGCGATGAAAATGGAACATGTGGTGACCGCGCCGGTCGCCGGCATCCTGCGCGGCTTCGCGGCGGCGCCGGGCGCCACCGTGATCGAGGCGGCGCCGATCGCCTTCGTCGAGCCGGCGGAAGTGGCGGCAGCGGCGGGCGAGGGGGCGGCGATGCGCGATCCCGGCCATATTCGTCCCGATCTCGCCGAAGTGTTGGCGCGCCACGCCCCGGGGCTGGACGAGAACCGCCCGGCCGCGGTCGCCCGCCGGCAGAAGACCGGCCAGCGCACCGCCCGCGCCAATGTCACGGACCTGCTCGATCCCGGCAGTTTCGTCGAATACGGTGCCCTGCTGCTGGCCGCCCAGCGCCGCCGCCGCGGTCTCGACGACCTGATCCAGGCGAGCCCGGCGGACGGGCTGATCAGCGGGATCGGCACCATCGGCGCCGAGGCCTTCGGGCCCGAGATATCGCGCTGCCTGGTGCTCGCCTATGATTACACGGTGATGGCCGGCACCCAGGGCATGATGAACCACAAGAAGACCGACCGGGTCCTCCATCTGGCCGAGGAATGGCGGCTTCCCGTGGTGCTTTTCGCCGAGGGCGGCGGCGGGCGTCCGGGCGATACCGATTGGGTCGGCGTCGCCGGCCTGGACGTGCCGACCTTCGCCACATTCGCCCGGCTCTCCGGCCTGGTGCCGACCATCGGCATCGTCTCGGGTTACAGCTTCGCCGGCAATGCGGCCCTGCTCGGCTGCACGGACCTGATCGTCGCCACCGAAAACTGCTCCTTCGGCATGGCGGGACCGGCGATGATCGAGGGCGGCGGCCTCGGCAGCTTCCGGCCCGAGGAAGTGGGGCCGGCGGCGGTGCAATGGGCCAACGGCAATATCGACCTCCTGGTCGCGGACGAGGCGGCGGCTGTCGCCGCGACGCGCCGCCTGCTCTCCTATTTCCAGGGCCCGGTCACCGATTTCACCTATCAGGACCAGCGCGAACTCCGCCACGCCGTGCCGGAGAACCGCCTCCGCGTCTATGACGTTCGGAAGGTGATCGAAGGACTGTGCGACAACGCCAGCGTGACCGAACTCCGCGCCGGTTTCGGCAAGGGCATGGTCACCGCCCTGGTCCGGATCGGCGGCCGGCCCTTCGGCCTGATCGCCAATGATCCGGGCCACCTCGGCGGTGCCGTCGACGGCCCGGGGGCGGACAAGGCGGCGCGCTTCCTGAAGCTCTGCGAGCGCTGGCGCCTGCCGGTGCTGAGCCTGATCGACACGCCGGGCTTCATGGTCGGCCCCGCCTGCGAGGCGGAGGGCATGGTCCGCCGCGCGGCCGATCTCTTCGTCGCGGGTGCTGCGCTGACCGTGCCCGTGCTTTCGGTCGTGCTGCGCAAGGGCTACGGGCTGGGCGCCCAGGCCATGGCCTGCGGCTCGTTCCACCGGCCGCTGTTCACGGTCTCCTGGCCCAGCGGCGAATTCGGCGGCATGGGCCTCGAAGGCGCCGTCCGCCTAGGCTTCCGCCGCGAACTGGAGGCGGAGACCGATCCCGCCGCCCAGAAGGCCCTGTTCGAGCGCCTGGTGGCCCAGCAATATGCCAGTGGCAAGGCGATCAACATGGCGTCCTTCGGCGAGATCGACGCCGTGATCGACCCGGCCGAGACGCGCGACTGGATCCTGCGCGGGCTCGCGGCCGGGGCACCGCGAGCGCTATAGGTCGGGGCCGGGTTCCGGCAGGAAGGAAGAGAGATGGACAAGGTCGCGATCGTCACCGCCGGGGGCAGCGGCATGGGCGCCGCCGCGGCGCGCCGTCTCGCCGAAGCCGGCTTCAGGGTGGCGATCCTCTCTCCCTCGGGCAAGGGGGAGACCCTGGCGGCGACACTGGGCGGCATCGGCGTCACCGGCTCCAACCAGTCGGCGGACGACCTGAAGCGCCTGGTCGATCTGACGATGGAACGCTGGGGCCGCATCGATGCCCTGGTGAACAGCGCCGGCCACGGCCCGCGCGGCCCGGTCTTGGAGATTTCGGACGAGGATTGGCACGCGGGGATGGATACCTACCTGCTGAGCGCGATCCGGCCGACCCGGCTGGTGACGCCGATCATGCAGGCGCAGAAGGGCGGTGCCATCGTGAACATCTCGAGCTTTGCCGCCTTCGAGCCGGACCCGGCCTTCCCGACCTCCGCCGTGTTCCGCGCCGGCCTCGCCAGTTTCACCAAGCTCTTCGCCGACCGTTATGCCGCGGACAATATCCGCATGAACAACGTACTGCCCGGCTTCATCGACAGTTTCCCGGAACAGCCGGCGATCGCCGCCCGCATCCCCCTCGGCCGCTATGGCAAGGTCTCGGAAGTGGCCGAACTGATCGCTCTGCTGGCCGGCCCCGGCGGCGCCTATATCACCGGCCAGAACATCCGGATCGACGGTGGTCTGACCAGGAGCGTCTGACCCCGGCGCTCAGCGCTTGCGCGGGCGGCGGCGCCAATCCTTCTTGGGTTGGCCCGCCTTATAGGCGGCGAGCAGCTTGTCGAAGGTCGCGCGCATTTCCGTCTCGATCTCCGGCCGTCCTTCGAGACGGGCGAGCAGGAGGGCGGTCGATTCGAGGGTGGAAAGGGCTTCCTTGCGCGGCTCCTTGCGGAGCTTGCCATAGGCGCTCGGCTTTGCCGGGTTCAGCACCAGGCGACGGCATTTGAGGACCCAGGGATTGCGCCACCACAACGTCTTGGCCTGCTGCCAGTTGCCGTCCAGCAGGATGACGCCCTGGATGCCGTCGAGCGCGTCTTCCTGGTCGGCCAGGGGCACGCCCTTGATGTCGACCGCGACCACGTCCCGGTCTGCCGGCAGGCTCGCCATGTCGACCGAGCCGAGATAGAGCACGGCCCAGCGCGACGGCATCACCTCGCGGCCCAGCGCCTTGCTGAGGCTGGCCCAGGAGAGGCCGATCTTGAATTGCGCCTTCTTGAGGTGCAGCGCGGTCAGGCGCGCCGTGCCCAGGTCCTTGTCCTGTTCCTGCGGGTGCTGGAGGATCAGCACCTCGATCTTGTTGGCGATCGGGGCGATGCCGGCACAGACGCAGTACTTCGGCAGCTTGCCGCAGCGCGGGCAGGGTTCCGGTTCGGGCGTCTCGAGGGCGGGAGAGGGGATCTCGGCTTCTGTCATGATGGCCGGATATTGCCCGATTTGCCGCCGCCGCATCAGCGGAAAAACAATTTGTCGATTAACGACATCTCCCCATTGACGCATTGCAGCGCTCCCCTATCCTTGCGGCGTCGGGGTCAGCCGGATTCCGACACCTCATATTCCCTGTGGGAGAGACCGGGTTTTCCCGGCGCCGAAGGAGCAACCGCCCCGGAAACTCTCAGGCAAAAGGACCGCAGGGAAGACGGCACTCTGGAAAGCAGGCGCGCGGCTTCGGCCTCGCGGCCTCACCCAAGGGGTAAGCCGGCGGCTTCGGCCTCGCCGGTCAATCTCTCAGGTTCTCCGACAGAGGGGGCGGTTCGGGCGGTCACTCGCCCGGGCGGCACCTATTTTTGCGGAGAGCAGCCTTGGGCCATGACGCCGATCTGAAGTTCACCCCGCTCTACGACCTGCATCTTTCGCTGGGCGCCAAGATGGTGCCCTTCGCCGGCTATGCCATGCCGGTGCAATATCCGGCCGGCATCCTGGCCGAGCACAAGGCGACCCGGGCGGCGGCCGGCCTGTTCGACGTTTCCCACATGGGCCAGGCCTGGCTCGAAGGGCCGGACGTGGCCAAGGCCTTCGAAAGCCTGGTGCCGGGCGACGTCGTCGGGCTCCAGCCCGGTCAGATCCGCTACAGCCTGCTGATGGCGGAAGACGGCGGCATCCTGGACGACCTGATGGTCACCCGGCCGGTCGACGATACGGACGGCAGCCGCCTGTTCCTGGTCGTCAATGCCGCCTGCAAGGAGCAGGACTTCGCCCATATCGCGGCAAAACTCGCCGGCAAGGCGGTGCTGACCAGGCTCGACGATCGCGCGCTCCTGGCGCTCCAGGGGCCGGAAGCCAAGGCGGTGATGGCCCGCCTGGGGCCGGCGGCCAATGCGCTCTCCTTCATGACCGCCGCCCCGGTCGAGATCGCCGGGATTCCCTGCCTGGTCTCCCGCTCCGGCTATACGGGCGAGGACGGCTTCGAGATTTCGGTGCCGGCCGATCGCGCGGTCGAACTGGCCAAGGCGCTGCTGGACCAGCCGGAAGTGGCGCCCATCGGCCTCGGCGCGCGGGACAGCCTGCGGCTCGAAGCCGGGCTCTGCCTCTACGGCCACGACATCGATACGACGACCGACCCGATCGAAGCCTCGCTCGCCTGGACCGTGCCGAAGCGCCGGCGCGAGGCGGCGGATTTCCCCGGTGCCGCCCGCGTGCTCGCCGCCCTGAAGGATGGCGTCAGACGCCGCCGGGTCGGCATCAAGCCGCTGGGAAGGGCGCCCGCGCGCGACGGCACCGCGGTGGCGCTGCCCGGCGGGGCCGAGGTCGGCATCGTCACCTCGGGCGGTTTCGGCCCCTCGGTCGAAGGCCCGGTCGCCATGGGCTATGTCCCGCCCGAACTGGCCAAGCCCGGCACCAAGATCGACCTCATCGTGCGGGGCAAGCCGCTGCCCGCCGAAGTGGTCGCCCTGCCTTTCGTTCCCCATCGCTATGCCAAGCCCTGAGAGACCGTCATGACCGTCAAATTTTCCAAGGACCACGAGTGGATCGCCGTCACCGGCACGACCGGCCGGGTCGGCATCACCGACTATGCCCAGGCCCAGCTCGGCGACATCGTCTTCGTCGAGCTGCCGGCGGTGGGCAAGGCCCTGACCAAGGGCGGCGAGGCCGCGGTGGTCGAATCCGTGAAGGCGGCTTCGGAAGTCTATTCGCCGGTGACCGGCACGGTGACCGCGGCCAACGAGCCGCTGGCCGACGAACCGGCCCTGGTGAACAGCGACCCGCAAGGTGCCGGCTGGTTCTTCGAGGTCGAGATCGCCGATCCGAGCGAGCTCGAGACGCTGCTCGACGAGGCGGCCTATCAGGATTACGTCGCCTCGCTCGGCTGACCGGAGCAACCCCATGCGTTACCTGCCCCTGACCGAGGCCGACCGCGCCGAGATGCTGGCTGCGATCGGCGCCCCCTCGGTCGACGCCCTGTTCCGCGACGTGCCGGAAAGCGCCCGGCTTTCCGGCCCGGTCGACCTGCCCGCCCATCTCGGCGAATGGGAGGTCGACCAGGCGATCACCGCACTCGCCGCCAAGAACCGCCATTCGGGTGCGCTGGCGAGCTTCCTCGGCGCCGGCGCCTATCGCCACCATGTCCCGGCGGCGGTCGATCACCTGATCCAGCGCTCGGAATTCCTCACTTCCTACACGCCCTATCAGCCCGAGATCGCCCAGGGCACGCTGCAATATCTCTTCGAGTTCCAGACCCAGGTCGGCCTGCTGACCGGCATGGAAGTCGCCAACGCCTCGATGTACGACGGATCGACCGCCTGCGCCGAGGCGGTGGAGATGGCGCGGCGCGTCACCGGGCGGCACCGCGTCGTGCTTTCCGGCAACCTGCATCCGCATTATGCGGCGGTGGTGAAGACCCTGGCCGCGCTGCACGGGACCGAGATCGTGGCGGAAGCCCCGGCGCCTTCGGGCGAGGGCGACCTGGCGCCGCTGCTCGACGGCACCACGGCCTGCGTCGTCGTCCAATATCCGGACGTCTTCGGCCATATCCGGGATTTCTCGGCGCTCGCCCGCGAGGCCCAGGCCAAGGGTGCGCTGCTGGTCGTGGTGGTGACCGAGATCGTCTCGCTGGGTGCCCTGGTGCCGCCGGGCGAGATGGGGGCGGATATCGTGGTGGGCGAGGGGCAGTCCCTCGGCGTCGGGCTCGGCTACGGCGGTCCCTACCTCGGCCTGTTCGCCGCCAAGAACAAATATGTCCGCCAGATGCCGGGCCGGCTGTGCGGCCAGACCGTGGATGCGGAAGGGCGGCGCGGCTTCGTGCTCACCCTCTCGACCCGGGAACAGCATATCCGGCGCGAGAAGGCGACCTCGAACATCTGCACCAATTCGGGCCTCTGTTCGCTCGCCTTCACGATCCATCTGAGCCTTCTGGGCGAGGCGGGGCTGACCAAGCTCGCAGCGCTCAATCACGCCCGCGCCGTGCAACTGGCGGAGAAGCTGGCGACGGTGCCGGGTGTCACCCTGCTGACCGACGCCTTCTTCAACGAATTCGCCCTGAAGCTGCCGAAACCGGCCGATGCGGTGGTCGAGGCCCTGGTCGCGCGCGGCATCCTCGCCGGCGTGCCGGGTGCCCGCCTGTGGCCCGGCCGGGCCGACCTGGCCGATGTCCTGTTGGTCGCCGCTACCGAAACCAATTCGCTGGCGGAGTGCGATGCCTTCGCCGCCGCCCTTGCCGAGGTGCTGGCATGATGAACCGTCAAGGCCGGCCCTCTGCGCCGGGCACGGAAACCCCCGGCGTCGTCGAGACGGTGCTGGGCCACCGCGGCCTCGACCACGAGGAAGCGCTGATCTTCGAACAGGGCCAGGACGGCCGCAGCGGCGTCGACCTGCCCGACGTGCCTGTGGTGGCGAGCCGTCTGGGCGGCCTCGCGCGCAAGGCGCCGGTGGGCCTGCCCGGCCTCTCGGAGCCGCAGGTGGTGCGCCATTATGTGCGCCTGTCGCGCCGGAACTATGCGATCGACATGGGGCTCTACCCGCTCGGCTCCTGCACGATGAAGCATAATCCACGGCTCAACGAGAAGCTGGCCCGGTTGCCGGGCTTTGCCGATCTGCACCCGCTGGCCCCGG